>CALGZB010000032.1 GCA_937934655.1 uncultured Acidimicrobiales bacterium
GGTGTTGGGGCCGGCATGGGTGGCATGGGCGCTGAGGTGGGCGCTGGTGTTGGGGCCGGCATGGGTGGCATGGGCGCTGAGGTGGGGGCCGGGGTCGGCGGCGTGTGCGTGTCGAAGAAGGTGTTCTCGCAGAGCACGGTACCGGTGGCGGTATCGATGATTCGGTTCGTGACTGAACCGTTCCGAACGATCGAGTCTCCGACGATCCTTACTGGCGCTCCGGTGAACACACTACCTCCTCCCGACTCATAGGTGACCTCGGCTGGGCATCCGGCTCCGGAAACCGCCCAAGTGGTGGGTACGAAACGGATCCCGTTGGCGTCGGTAAACGGCGTGCCGAAGGTGATGCTGCAGTCACACGGTCCCGGAGCGGGTGTGGGAGCCGGCGTTGGTGCACTGGTTGGCGCCGAAGTGGGCGCTGACGTGGGTGCGCTGGTGGGTGCCGAAGTCGGGGCCGACGTAGGTGCGCTGGTGGGTGCCGAAGTCGGTGCTGACGTGGCAAAGCAATTGATGGTCCTAGGACCCCACTCACATAGCAATGTGCTGGTCAAGGCATCGACGACCTCAACGCGGAACGGGACTCCGCAGGCGACGCACGCAGCCTCCAGGAGACCGAAGCGGCCGTCAGGCCCAACGATCTCCTTTCGGACGGAGACCTGCACCATATTCTGGAACACGCCGACCACAATCGGGCTTCCGCCGTAGGTGGCAGGGTCGAGACTCCCGAAGACGTCGATAGATAGCTCATCATTTCCGAAAGGAGTCGGCTCGACTAACAGCTTGCAAAGCCGTGTCGGTGTGGGTGCAGGGGTCGGGCTGGCAGTAGGTGCGCTGGTGGGCGCAGATGTTGGGGCGCCGGTGGGCGCTGCTGTTGGGGCGCCGGTGGGCGCAGACGTTGGGGCAGCTGTTGGAGCGCCGGTGGGGGCAGCAGTGGGTGCGGCCGTTGGGCCGGGTGTTGGCGCCTCGGTCGGCATCGGGGTTGGGTACGGCGTCGGATAGGGGGTCGGGAAGGGTGTGGGGTGCGGGGTTGGAAAGTCAGTAGGCACCGGTGTGGGTGTGGGGATCGACAATGCCGCAGCGCGGGTTGGGGCGACGATGGTTTCCACGACCGGAAGGGCGGCTGCAGCCGCGCTGCCGACGCCAAGCTTCTTCAGCAGGTTGCGTCGATCAAGACTTGCCGGTTGAGGATCGTCTGCGGTAGTTCCCTCCTCTGGCAGATGTTGGTCGATGAGGCCAGCATCGGCGAGCTCGTTGAGGCCGAGGAGGATGACATCAACTCCTAGGCCGAGTTTGTCGGCGAGGCCGGCGATGGTGGTTTCGCCGTCGATGGCATCGAACAGCGCGCTTGCCGTTTTGTTGAGTGCGTGGGCTGTGTCGTTGTCGGGCCGGTAGGCAATCCATTCGCCGCCGGTGAGTTCAACAAGGACGCCCGCGATACGCGAGGGCTTACGATCCGCCATTACTTTTTCCATTCCACGCCAGAGGAGACCCGCTGTCTCCAAGAACATTCAAAATGCATCAAAAGGGAGTGAAATGCAATTCGATGACCGTTTGGACGCGTTTTTCTCTCTTTCGCTCTGGGGTCTTTGCCCTAGGGGGCGCGAGTGAGGAGTTCCTCGGTGGTGAAATCCCACCCGGTGGTTGGCTTGAAATGGAGAAACAGCGACCCGTAATGCTCACCCGCGAATGGTTCCGGTCGCGCGTGCGCACAGACGGCACTTTCGTACAACAGCATCTGCCCTGCTTCGAGTGCTGCCTTGTGGACGACGCCGTCATGATCCTCGATCTCGAGGGGCCATGGCTCGTCGGACTCGTGGTCGATGTGCACGACCGAACTAATGACATGGGTTTCGAAACGGTCGACATGTCGGCGCAGAATCTGGCCGCGCCGGTAGGTCCGGATCCCGTAGGCGGCGGTGAGTTCGAGCTCCTGGCCCGACCACTCCTCGTGGATCGATTGCAGCATTGGCCCGACTTCGTAGCCAAGGTTCCCAATATCGACAAAGCTCGGGTCACCCGACGTGAGATACCTTGGATCCGACCCCTCCTGCGGTGCACTTTCGAGGCCGGCTGCGTAGGCCTCGGCAAGAAGTCGATGAACCTCGGGTGGTGTATCGACGATCGCGAATCCGGTGGCGGTGAATTTCGGAAGGTTCTCCCGAAGGATTGCGGCCACGATGTCGGGGTCGTCCTCGATGAAAGGTTCGGGAGCGGGCAGCTCGACTTCTGGCATCGCTGCGGTGCGGTACCAGCCGTTGAAGGTCATGCGGCAACCTTCGAGCCCTGTAGCCGTGGTGTGCACGGGGCGAACTTCGTGGTGAATCCAGCTTGGGAAGAACACGATGCTGTTGTGGCGAGGCTCGACCACTTGGTAGCGGTCGCCTTGCAGGCGCATGCCGTGTTGGTCGACCCAGTCGTAGATCCATAGCTCGCCGCCGTCGAACTGTCGTGGCTCGATGTTGAAGTAGTACACGTAGGTCATTGCCCGCGTGGCTACCGATTCGCCGCCATTGTCGTTGTGCGGTCCAAAGAAGTCGCCGTCGAAGTGCACGGTGAGCTGGCGTTCGGTGTGGTCGAGGCTGAAGTGCGGTACACCCAGCTCTTTTCGCATCACCGGGAGCAGGTCATGCAGTTGGTTCTCGAAGAGTGGCCAGACCGAATCAAGATCGAACAGGGTGCTCGACCGGCGGACGTCTTGCGGGTTGTCGCCGTTTCGGGCCAACACGGTGCTCGCGGTGAGGTCGTCCTCGCGGCTCTGTACAAACGCGATGAGTTTCTCAACTGCCTCCTCGCTGAGAAAATCGTCGAACTGCAAGAACGGAGAGGGGTGCTGCATCGTTGGTGAGCCGTCGGGAGAACTGTCGGGAGAGTTGTCGGGAGAGTTGTCGGGAGAGTTGTCTGGAGAGATGGTCATCGAAGTGGTGTCGCCGCGGTGGAGTTGCTGATGAGGGTGTCGAGTAGGGCGGTAGCTGCTTCGGTTGCTTCACCACGGCCGCCACGAAGAGCAAGGCCTGTGGTTGTCCGAGCGGCAAATGAGAGCGTGCGGGCAACGTCGTCGCGTGCCGCAACGGTGTTGTCGATGATGCTGAGTGCTGCGGTCGAAGGCGACAGCCTTTCGATACTCCACGGCTGTCCTTGACGGTACTCAAGCACGGCGATGAGTCCGACCGGCAGGGGTGGGCCGCCGATTTTGCTGGTGAGTGCGCTGGGTTCGAGGATGCGAACATGGCCGGAGGTATCTCGCATACTGAGAGGTCTTGCGTACGGGTGTACGTGTCCGTGGTCGTCCATCACGGCGTACTCGTCGGAGTAGTAGGTGCAGCCTTGCCGAACCAGCTCCGCCACTAGGGTCGACTTGCCAGCCATCGAACGGCCCGGCAACACGATCGCTACACCGTTCATTGCCACCACGCCGGCATGAACGAAGAGGTGACTTGTGCAGCGGCAGGCGATTTCAAAGTGCAGCTCGCTGGCTAAGGTGGCCACGACGTTCTCGAGGCGGTTTGAGCGGGCGACGAGCGAGTCGTCGGCTCGCCAAACTTCGTACCCGAGCGACGTCTCGCCGTGGGCGCGATGCACAGCCCGGTAGGTCAGGGAGGGATCTGCTTCGCCGCTGGTGGCTGTCGAGTGGGGAAGCACTTCTTGGAGCCTCCGGGACAGCAGCGGTGGGCCATACATGCGCACTGGCACGCCGTACACACTCATGTCCAAGACCCGCTCGAGCTTCATCACTCCAAGATGGCTGGTCCGGCGAGAAATTACCAGTGCCTGGGAACTATCTGCCGGGTCACGATAGGTAGGTAGCCGACCTCCAAGCCATGCGTTGGTGTGACCAGAGGTAGCATCAGGTCAACGTGACCGACGAGCAACAACCAGACCTCGCCCACCCGACCAGCCCCGCCGATGGTCCGAGCGTTTCCAAGGGCAGGCGGGGGAGAAACGTCCTGCTGATCACCACCGATCAGGAGCGGTGGTTCGCCGAGGATCCGGTGGAGTTGCCTGCCCATCGCTGGTTGCGTAGCCATGGCACCACGTTCGATCGGTTCTACGCCGCGGGTGTGGCGTGCAGCCCGGCTCGGTCGGTGATCTACACCGGGCAACACACGCCGAACACCGGTGTGATCGACAACCTGGGTGTCCCGGGTCAGGGAAGTATGAGTGCTGAGATCCCGACGCTTGGAACGATGCTTGCGGCGGGTGGCTATCGGTGTGGGTACAAGGGAAAGTGGCACCTAAGCGATGAGGCTCATGAAGCTGCGGCTCGGGGACCGTTGGCTGATGCACTGGTCGACTTCGGCTTTGCCGACTACAACGACTCCGGTGATGACCTCGGGGGCGCGTACGAGGGTCACCGTCGAGACGAGTCCATAGCGAGCGACGCTGTTGGGTGGTTGGCCAGCGTTGGGGTCCGAGAAAACGCGTCGGGAACCCCCTGGTTCCTGGCCGTGAATCTGATCAACCCGCACGACATTATGTGGGCGGTCACCGACGAAGCCGTTCTCGATCAACGGCGCTTGAAGGGTCGCGGTGCATACGCTGGGCCGCCCAACGATGAGATCTACGCGGCGTCGTGGACGCTGCCCGACGATCCGACGTGGTTTCAGCCGATCGACAGTCCCGATCGCCCGACAGCGCACTCTGACTACTCGACCGCTCAGCAGCTCTGGACTGGTCCACCCGCTACCACCCGCGACGAGCTGGTGGCGTTTCGCAACTACTACCTAAACTGCCTGCGCGAGGTCGACCGGTCGGTCATGACGGTGCTCGAAGGGCTTCAGGCGGCGGGTCTCGACGAGGACACCGTGATTGTGTTCACAAGCGATCACGGCGAGCTCGCTGGTGCGCACGGCCTTTTCGGCAAGGGTCCCTGTGCCTACGACGCCAACATTCGCATTCCGCTGATCGTCGTCGACCCGCTCCGTCGAGGCGGCCAGCGAACCAGTGCCATTGGTTCTCAGGTCGACCTCGTCCCGACGGTGCTGAGTCTGGCGACACAGCCACAAACCTCGGGCTCGCCGGCGGATGGACTCGTTGGTGTCGACCTCAGCAAGGCCATGGACCAACCCGACGGTCCGGGTCCGCGTGACGCGGCGCTGTTCGTCTACGAAAGCCTCAGCTTCGTCGATGGCGACTGGGCACTGAAAACCTTCGTCGGGTACGGAGCAGATGATCTGGTTACCGGTCGAGACCTTACCAAGCGCGGTTTTCTTCGAACGATCGTCACCGATCGGTACAAGTTCACGCGTTACTTCGCTCCGGGCGAGCACCATCGGCCCGCTTCGATGGAGGAGCTTGTGGTGCGAAACACGCTCGAGCTGTTCGACCTTGAGGCCGACCCCAACGAGATGATCAACCTCGCAGCCGACCTAGCCGGCACGAACAAACAGGTTTGTGAACAGCTGGATGGGCAACTATCGGCGCTGATCTCGTCTGAAGTTGGTGAAGACGACGGTCGCTGGCTGCCCGATCTCGCGGGCGCGCCCTGGATCTGACGAGACTCGGTCGCTCCAGTTGGTGGGAAAGACGCTAGGCCCTTTGCGAAGCCCTCTTCGAAAATCAGGATTCGCCGAGGGCTGAGACCTGGTCGCCGACGGACAGTTTGCCGGGAGTGTCGATGGTGCCGCCGACACCGAGGTTGCCGTCGAGTTCGTTGTTAACCGTTTTGAGGACGCTCAGGTCACGTTCGACGCCGTTGGGCTGCGGGCGTGTGACCACGACGCAGCGGTCGACATGTTTGATGACGTCGATGACACAATCACCAATTTTCACTTTGTGCTCGTGCAATTCGCGTTCAGACCCGAGGGCGCCATCGGTGATGAGGTTGAGACGGAAGCGTCGGCGGTCCCAATCGCGCAGCGACGCCTCAGCGACGAGTGTGAGTCGTCGATTGCCCGAGTCGTGGAACGACCCCGCGCCTCCCTGCCATTGCACCCAATCGGATTGCTCATCTTCGGCGAGCGATATCTCGAATGTGCCTTGATCATCGGGCCCCGCCTCGCGCAGTGCAACGTCGGCTTCGAGCCAGCTCGACAATGCGCCGTCGTCGTCGGTTTCGGAGCCATCGGGGAGCGTGAGAACGACCGATCCTTCGACCACCTTGGCTGACGCAAACAAGAGGCGCGGTTCACGCCGGGCGGTAAGGGTGAGGCCGGTTTCGAGGTTGATGATTCCCCAGCCACGGTCGCCCTCGATGCCCACGGGTCCGACTGTCGCTTCGTCAAGGGTTTCGCCCCCGACCGACTTCACCGGGAACCGCCAGATCTCGCGCAAGATAGCCATTTGGCGAGCCTACAGTGGTCGGATGTCCCGCCGAGACTGATTCGATCGCGTTTGACCACCCCGAGGGTGGCGAAACGCGAAAATTTCGGGGTGGTTTGGTTAGGTGGTTGCGGGGGTTGCTTTGCTGGTGATGGCTGTGGCGGTCTCGCGGATCGATAGGACTACAAAGAACTGCAGAACGCTGAAGCCGGCAATGGTGGCGCCGCCTGCGGTTCCGTGATGGAAGCTCACGGTTAGGCCAGCGACGACTGCTACGGAGCCCAAGAGAATGGAAAGCGCGGTGATGGTGGGCACCCGATGCACGAGCAGTGACGCTGTCGCCGGCGGGCCAACGAGCAGTCCGAATACCAGGAGCGTGCCGATGGCTTGAAAGCTTGCGACGATACTGAGGGCCAAGATGGCGAGAAGCGCTGCTTGCGCGAGCGCCGGCCGCATTCCGAGCGCTTGCGCTTTCGATCGGTTGAAGGTCAGCGCCAAAAACGGCCGGTAGAGCACCACGGTGACGACGGCGACGATGCCCGTGGCAATCAG
>CALGZB010000033.1 GCA_937934655.1 uncultured Acidimicrobiales bacterium
CCAACAGTTGCGTGGTCTCATCTTGGCTCGAACGCTTCTCGAAGGCATGGGTGCTCGCATTGAGCATGTCGCCACCAACGGGCATGAGAAATTTGAGATAACTGTTCCACGAGCCGTTCGTGCAGCAGTGGCCGCGCCGACGATACCCGCACTCACACCTCCCTCACCAGCGCCACCCTCACCAGCGCCTGCATGATCCACGTCTCGCGTCGAATTGTTGGCGGCATCGCCGTGCTCGCACTGCTCGCTAGCGGGATTGTTTTCTTTGCTTTGCGCGCCCAGGCAGCGTCATCGATCTCACTGGTCGGTTCGCATTCGAACACGACAAGCAGCGGCGGCATCGGCCTCATTCCGTCTGGTGCTGGTCCCGGCGATCTCCTCGTCGTCGCAGCGGCAACCGCCAACAACGTTCAGCCAGTTGTTCCTTCCGGCTGGACAACCTTCGGCGAAGCCGGAATCAACAGTGGACAGAAGGTTTGGATTTTCTATTCCTTCTACCCGGCGGGCGGCTACACGGTCGGTCAATCGATCAATGCCACCGGGATAACGACGCTCAGCGCGTCGGTCACCGCTTATCGCGGTGTGAACCAGACCATGCCGTTTGTGTACTCGGCCGGCGGCTTCGGAACCGGCCACGCAATAGTTGGGGATCATCCAGTAAACGAATCGACCATTCTCGTTGCCGCGCACGAGTTAGCCAAGCCATTCTCCGTGACAACGCCAGCAGGCCTCGGTATCGAAACAACAACCGGTGTGGCTCCATCGGTGATGATCACTTCCACGGTTGACACCAGCGCTACCTCGTCGTCATTTCATATCCAGGCCGGGCCTGGGTCGTCGGTCGCTGGACACGCCTGGATGATCGCGCATCTCAACCCGGACTCGGTCTCGACGCGCGACGTGACCGTCAGCGCTTTCGACAACGTTGCGGCGGATGCCCTGACTGGCGGCGGAACGCCTGGACTCGCCGGCAACGAGTACCTGCCGTCCGAGGTTTCGTACTACGCCGACGACGGTGACGGTGTGCCTGACGCAAGCGACCTTTTTGTTGCCACCGGGTCGGGAACCGGACAAATCGTCACGGGTCTGAACGACAACGCGACCTACTGGGCGGTCGTAACCCCGACCGCACAAAATGGCGTCTGGCGAGAACAAACCTACGGCCCGATTAACTCGCTTTGTGCCGATCCGAACTCGGGGCCAACTCCGCTTAACCCTCTTGGTGTCGGAACGTCGCTGAACACATCAGCGGGGCCGTGCTACGGGGGACGCGATTCATCACGCTCCCATGACACAATCGATCTCGCGTCGGCGGAACACATTGCCCGAATCGATCTCAACGGAAGTGATGTTGAGCTGAACTTTGGCTTTAGCGCCAACGTGGTCACGAACATCCTCGATAGTTTTGCTTCCCCAACCACCGGGAGATCGGATCAAGGCTCTCTACGCCAGTTCATCACCAACGCCAACGCCTCCCCCGATGAATCGGTAATGCGGTTCGTGCCGACCCTCGTCGAGAACGTAACGGGACCATCTGGCCACACGTGGTGGCTGATCGAGCCGTTCTCCCCGCTCCCGACCATTTCTGCCCAAACCATCCTCGACGGCACGGCGTACGACTATGCCAACGGGACAACGACGATCACTGCTACGTCGCTGGGCGTTCCGGAAGCCGTCGGTACAGGCTCTACGACGATTGCCCCATTCCTTGCACCAAAATTCCACCTTCTCGGCTCGGGTCTCGTCTTTGATGGGGCAACCGATTCGGTCGTGCGACACGTCTCGGTCCATCAAGACAGCGGCCCGGCGCTAACGGTCGACAACACCGACAACATGCTTATCGAGGAGTCGTACCTCGGTACGAGTCCCAGCGGAAATGCGCCACAGCAACAGGCGGGGCCTATCGGTTTAGCGGCCAACAACAGCGATGGCGGTGTCATCGCTCACTCGCTCGTTACTCGGAGCACCGATGTCGGTGTTCGGTTGACCAGCTCATCAAATTGGAACGTGGTGAACAGCGTGATCTCCTACAACGGGTCTGATCAACCCGGCGACGCTGGGGTCCAATCAGATTTCGGCCTGACCATCGCGTCGTCTCTCTTCATGGACAACGGCGGGCCCGGCGTCGAGGTCCAGTCGGGGCTCCTCGGAGCACTCAACGTCGACGATTCGACGTTCAGTTCGAATGGCTGGGCCGGAAACATCAGTCCAGGTATCGCAAGCAGCAGCCCCTCGGCCCTTGTTCAACGATCGCTCTTTACCGACAACAGCGGCGCTGGCATCGCGGTCCACATGAATTCACAGAATCACGTGATTACCGAAAACACGTTCGTCGGAAACGGGACCACCGGGATCGATCTGTTGTCCCCCACCGACGACCAAATTGCCGGCACGGCACCCTACGAAACGCTCAACGACGACGGTGATGCTGACGTCGGCGGCAACGACCTCTTGAACAAGCCCGTCATCGAGTCTGCAGCCGACATCGGCGGCGGCCTCATCCAGGTTTCGGGCTGGGCGCCAGCCGGGGCATTGATCGAGTTCTTTACAACCGCCGCTAGCGCTCCGAACGTGACCCAAGGGTGGGAATTCATCGGGTCTCGTACCGAGGGTTCGGGTGACGACCTGGATCCGACCACATCGGGGTACTCGAACCCCTCAGGCACCGAAACCGGCGCTTCTCGTTTCCAGATCACTCTCCCCGGCACCTCGGTTGGACTCAACCAAAGGGTCACAGCGACTGCTCGCATCGGCAGCGAGACCAGCGAGTTTTCGCTCCCCGTTCCTCTCAGTAACGCTCTCCCAAACATCATTGGGAACCCGGCGCAGCTCCAATTCAACGAGTGGGACACCGAGCAGCACGACTTTGAGGTCGAAGACGCCGACGACACCGCGCACGTCTGGTCGTTGGTCTCTGGGACCGACCCTGTCCCAGCGTGGGTCTCAATCGATCAAGCCACGGGCGTCGTCACCGTCCAGACCAACGAGACGGACGGACCCGCAACGGTCGATATCCAGATCTCTGTCGATGATGGCGAGGACACCGACACCGAACCCCTCCGGATCATCATTGACGAAGTCAACCAACCTCCAGTTCTGATGGGTGGCGTTACGAGTGCGAGTTACACGCTCACCAATGGTGAGCTTGTGGCCTTCGCGCACAGCGCAACGGACGTGGATCTCCCGGCAAACACCCTCACATTCGACATCGATCTCATTCCGGTAGGACTCACGTTTAACGCGAACACCGGTGTGATCTCGGGAACTCCCGTCATCCCAAGCTTTGGTCCTCCCTCTCAGTTGCTCTCGACGCTCAGCGTCACCGACGACGGGTCACCGGCGATGACCGACAGCATCACCATCATCTGGACGCTTGTTCCAGATTCTCCGCCAACGATCACTGCTGGTTCGACGTGGGATCTCGCCGAACAAACGACTCCACAATTCGACTACGTAGCGTCTGACCCAAATGGCGACCCGCTCGTCGTTACCCTCAGCTCTCCCTCTGGCCCCCTGCCGTCATGGCTCACCCTCGACGACGCTTCGAACCGGATTCTTGCTGCACCTTCGGAAGCTGACGGACCAGCCACCATCACGGTCGAACTGGTTGCGTCGGACGGACAGAACGAAACCGTTCACACGATTGTGATCACGGTGACCGAGGTCAATGAACCACCGGTCTTCGATTTGGGAAATGACAGCGTCACCGTCTTCCCCGGACCAATCACCCCTCGGTTGTATCTCTTTTCCGACAGCGACCTCCCTGCGAACACGCACACCTTTACCGCTATTGGTCTTCCCCCTGGCATCACTATCGACTCAGCCACCGGGGTGGTCAGCGGGACGATGCCCCCTGTTTACGACGTCGCGTACGGGTCAGAGATAACCGTTACCGATAGCGGCGGCGGATCGGACACCGTATCCGTAAGTTGGTTCGCCATTCCTCCGCCGCCCGTCGGCATCGGCGAGATCGAAGTCAGGACATTTATCGATGTCAACGCCGATGGCCTCTGGACCGGAACCATCGGCGATTCCGTAAACCCCCTCGAACCCGGGCAGGTGTATCTGTACCTCGATGACGGCGACGGAGTACCCGAAGGTCCCTCGATCGACACGCCGGTGGCGGCACCAACTGCGGCGGCCGGGGGCAACTACTCGTTCACCGACCTTCTCCCAGGCGACTACTGGGTTGCGGTGGATTCAACGGCCTTCGCAACTGGTGGCTGGCCTGAACAGACCTATGGGCCTGCCGGTGCAATCTGTGGCCGCGAGCTTGTAGGCCAACGCGTCTCCGCTGGAAGTTGTGTCGGTGGACGAAACGCGGAGGGAAGCGATGTTGGGGCAGCAACCAGCGCCGAACGCGCCGAACATCTTGCGCTCGTTACCTCAAATGATGATCTCGTTACCGGCGTCGATTTCGGTTTCAGCTACGAAGCCATCACCGCCTATGAGGACTCCGACAACACCTATCCGAGCGACTCGACACGCACGCAGCAGGGCGGGCTTCGCCAGTTCATCCTTCACGCCAACAGCGGCCTCACCTCCACGACCAAGTTCTTTCAGCCCGCAGCCCTCACAGGACTGAGCGGACCGCATGCTTGGGCGCAAAGCGTCGTGCAATCACCTCTCCCCGCAATCACTGCCGACGGAGTCACCCTCGACGGAACCCTCTACCTGCCATACGGCACCCTCGCCTTCGTCACGGCAATCAACAGCGACGAATTCCGGTTCACTGCCGGAACAGCCGCAAATGCCAGCACATCCCCTTCAGCCGATCTCGAAATCCTCGGGGCGCTGACATTCACTGGCTCGACCGGGTCGCTGATCACCAACCTGGCGGTCAATCCGCCAAATGGCGCAGCTATCTCGCTCGCCGACAGCCCAAACTTCGCCGTTCTCGACGCTCAGGTCGCTGCCTCGCCATCGTCCTCGAATCCGGCCACAACCGCCTCCGTCGGAATCACGACCGCAAACAGTCCCGGCGGTTCGATGAACAACACCGTTGTCGGTGCGGTGGCTGGGGTCGGCATCGATCTCGACAACACATCCGATGGTTGGTTCGTCGAGCACACACTTATCGATGGCGCCGCCACCGGAATCAACGCCGAGGCGTCGACCAATATCTCCCAAGTCGCGACCAACAACTCGTCCGATACCGGCATCGTTCTCGCGGGAAATGCCCAGGGCAGCTTTGTCAGCCAATCGACCGTCTCCGATTCGGTCGGAGTGGGCTTCGATGTCACCAGCAACAACATTCTCGTCAACGAGACCGTCTTCGCCCGCAACCTTGGCGGTGGCCTTCAAGTCCGACCGTCTGCCACTGGGGTCAGTATCTTCCGACCGCAGTTTGTCGACAACGCGGTCATCGGTATCGACCTCATCGAAACCGGCGGGGTATCGGGGCCGACGCCAAACGACGAAGGCGATATCGATACCGGCGGAAACACCGTCCTCAATACCCCGATCTTGTCGAGCGTCATTATTGATGGAGCGACAGCGCACGTTGTTGGGTTCGCCCCGGCCGGAGCCGCCATCGAGTTCTTTGAGGCCTCACCGATCGGTGTATCCGGGACCGAAGGAAGTCAGTGGCTGGCAACAGAGACCGAAGGTTCGCCTTCTGACCAAGACTTGGGAACCGGCTCGTATTTGATTGCCGGTGCAGGTGCCGAATCGTCGGCAGAACGATTCGCCTTCACCTTCCCCGCAAGCCTGCTTCCAACCACCGGTCGCATCACAGCGACCGCCACCACCGGCGCATCAGCTGGCACATCCGAGTTCTCTCCGGCCACGCCAATCACGGCCAACGCCGCCCCAGTCGTAACACCCGTCGATGTCTCACTGCCTGAAACAGCCGGGGTGCTCGTCGTCCAAGTAGCAGCATCGGACGGCACGACCTTGGCTCCCCTTACCTACGCAGTTACCGCCGGGGTCGACGCCTTGCCAGCCGGTCTCACCATCAACGCAGCTGGGCAAGTCTCTTGGCCGGTCGACGAGACAACCGGGCCGGCATCTCTCAACCTCACGTTGACCGCAACCGATTCCTTCGGACTCGTGGGCACCGCACCGCTCGACATCACCGTGATGGAAGACAACCAAAGCCCAAGCCTAAGCGGCGTCACAACCATCGTGGTCCAGTCCGGCGCCCCAGTCGACACCCGAACCTTCACCGCAACCGACCCCGACCTCCCCGCCAACGACCTCACCTTCAGTGCGGTAGGGCTGCCGGCGGGCGCCTCGATCAACCCGACGACCGGCGTATTGACCTTCGCCATACCAGCGGGTGCCTCGGGCACACAGACGTCGACGATCACCGCGACCGATGACGGCTCCCCAAGCCTCATCGCCACCCATCAAGTCACGTGGACGATTACTACCCCGACAACAACAACCACTACAACAACGACCACTACGACTACGACCACGACGACCACCACAGTCCCGCCAACCACCACAGTCCCGCCAACCACCACAACCACCACGGTGCCGCCGACAACCACCACCACGTCGGCCCCAACGACCACCACAACAACAACCACCGTCGCCCCGACCACAACCGCAGCCCCGACGACCACAACTGTCCCCGTCACCACCGCACCGACGACGACTGCCCTCGCCCCCACCACTACCTCCGCCCCAACCACGACCGCCGCCCCGACCACCACGTCCCCAACCACAACCACCGCAGCTCCGAGCGGGGCAACCACCACAACCGCGCCAATCACCACAGCGCCGAGCACCACCGCGCCGACCACCACAACGAGTACGCCTTCCACAACCGTCCCGGTGAACACTGCGCCGATCGCCGTCGACGACGAGTATGAGATTCAGCTCGGCAAGACGCTCAAGCTCAGCGAGCCTGGCGTCCTGATCAACGACTCCGACGACGACGATGACCCGCTCACCGCCAAGCTGGAGACCCCACCCGATGCGGGAAACCTCATACTCAACGAAGACGGCTCGTTCGAGTTCGACACAACGACCGCCACACCCGGCACCTACGCGTTCGTCTACCTCGCCGTCGATGACAACGGCGCTGGAACTCCGGCAACTGCAACTATCGTGGTCACCCCCGCCGATCTGGCCTTCGTCTCCAACATCGACGCAGTCGATGACATCATTACCTCGTTCAGCACCAAACCCATCGAGTTCAACGTCCTCGACAATGACCGATCCGATGATTTCGATACTCTCGAGCTCACAAAGGCTTCCGCACCGGCGATCGGCCAGCTCGAAGTAAACAGCGACGGCCGAATGATCTTTGATGCGCCGGACGGGTGGCAGGGCGAAACCAGCTTCGAGTACACAATCACCTCGAGCAGCGGACAATCCGATACGGCAACAGTCACGATTGTGATTGGCTCGCCAATCGTGAAATCCGACAAGGTCACCGTCGACTCGTACTCGACGGTCGGTATCCCGGTTCTCGCCAACGACATCGCCGAGGAGGGGTTCACTCTCACCATCATCGGGTTCGACCAGCCCGACAGCGGACTCGTCGAACTTCGGTCTGACGGGACCCTCGTCTACACACCAAAGCCGGGCTTCGTCGGAACCGCCCAGTTCTCCTACGAAGTCAGCGACGAAACCGGCCGAACGGGTACAGCCACCGTCACCATCGAAGTTCTGGCCGAAGCCCAAACTCGTGGACTCGAACTCGCCGACTCGCTTGGGGTCACACTTCTCGAGGTCGATGCACCAGTCGAAGAGTCGGTGCGAACAGAAGCCCCATCGCTCACCGACGATGGCGTCGGCCTTTTCGTCGCCGCACTCTTCCGTCAGCTCGGCGCTCTCCGCCTCGACAATCTCTGGTTGGCGATCGCAGTGCTGTGGGCCATCACGTTCTTCGGCTTCCTTACGATCTTCTCTCGCCGTCCACTGCTTTGGGCAGTAACTGGCATAGGCCGAACATCGACTCTCGACGCATACGAGACTCCCAAACGCGAACAGGCGCTCTTCCAACTCGCAGCTGACGCCGAAGGCATCTGGAGTACGGGCCGGACCAAGCGTTCCGACGGAATTCGCATGCGACAGATCGAAACGCCAGTGGGCATTTGCTGGGTAGAAGCCGACAAGCTCCGGAAGATCGAGACGAACTCCGACGGCTCGTCCGGAGACAGAACCGAAGAAACAGTCGCTACGAGTCTCTAGTTGTCGTCGAGCTGATCGAGGTCGCGGACAGCGCCGCGAGATGCTGAGGTGGTGAGCGCTGCGTATGCCAGAAGCGCTTTGGACACCACTCGCTCACGACCGACTGGAGTCCAGCCGTCTGGTTGCGCATCCATCGCTGCCCGGCGTGCCGCAAGCTCCTCGTCTGAGATCTGAAGTTCGATGAGTCGGGTTGGGATGTCGATGACGATCTTGTCGCCGTTTTCGACCAGGCCAATTGCGCCGCCTTCGGCAGCTTCGGGAGAGACGTGGCCGATCGAGAGGCCAGACGTACCGCCCGAGAAGCGACCATCGGTGAGCAGTGCGACCTCTTTACCGAGGCCGCGAGACTTGATGTAGGTGGTGGGGTACAGCATCTCTTGCATACCCGGGCCGCCCTTCGGCCCTTCGTAGCGGACGATAACGACATCGCCCGATTGGACCTCTTCGTTGAGGATGCCTTCGACCGCAGCATCCTGGGACTCATAGACACGAGCCACACCTTCGAAGTGAAAGTTCTCTTCGTCGACGCCGGCGGTCTTTACGATGCAGCCCTCGAGGGCAATGTTGCCGTAGAGCACGCCGAGGCCACCGTCGGTTGTATAGGCGTTCTCGATGTTGCGGACACAGCCGTTTTCACGGTCGTCGTCGAGGCTCGGCCAACGGGTCGATTGGCTAAACGCCACCTGCGTTGGGATTCCGGCCGGTCCGGCGAGGAAGAACTCTTTGGCCTGTGGAGTGGCCGTTGGTCGCACGATGTCCCACTCGTCGAGTGCGGCCGAGAGCGACGCACTATGAATGGTTGGGATCGACGCATCGATAAGGCCGCCCCGATCGAGCTCGCCCAGAATGCCCATGATGCCACCGGCCCGGTGCACGTCTTCGACGTGGTACTCGGGGGTTGAGGGCGCCACTTTACAAATGTTGGGTACCCGGCGCGACAGCGCATCGATGTCGGCCATCGAGAACTCGATCTCGCCTTCGTGCGCTGCAGCTAGCAGGTGAAGCACCGTGTTTGTGGATCCACCCATGGCGATATCGAGAGTCATGGCGTTCTCAAACGCCTGCCGGTTGGCAACGCTTCGAGGCAGAACCGAGTAGTCGTCCTTCTCGTAGTACAGCTTGGCGATGTCAACGATGCGGTGGCCAGCTTCTTTGAAGAGGCGTTCGCGGTCGCTATGGGTTGCAAGGGTCGTGCCATTACCCGGAAGCGAAAGACCGAGCGCTTCAGTAAGACAGTTCATCGAGTTGGCGGTGAACATTCCCGAGCACGAGCCACATGTTGGGCACGCCGAGCGTTCGATATTGGCGACGTCTTCGTCGGACACCGTCTGATCGCCGGCCTTCATCATGGCGTCGATCAGGTCAACCTTGACCTCGGCACCGGCCAGGCGGGTCTTGCCGGCTTCCATTGGCCCACCGGATACGAAGATGGTGGGGATGTTGAGGCGAAGCGCGGCCATGAGCATGCCGGGGGTGATCTTGTCGCAGTTCGAGATGCAGACCAGTGCGTCGGCCTGGTGGGCCTGCACCATGTACTCCACCGAGTCAGCGATGAGGTCGCGGCTTGGGAGGCTGTAGAGCATGCCGCCGTGGCCCATGGCAATGCCGTCGTCGACGGCGATGGTGTTGAACTCTTTGGCGACGCCGCCGTTGGCCTCGACCTCTCGAGCGACGAGTTGGCCCATGTCTTTGAGGTGTACGTGGCCGGGAACGAACTGAGTAAAGGAGTTCGATACGGCCACAATTGGCTTGTCGAAATCGTCGTCGGTCATACCCGTTGCTCGCCAAAGGGCTCGAGCACCTGCCATGTTTCGGCCGTGGGTCGTTGTTCTCGATCGATACTCAGGCATACCGGGATCTTAGACTGTTTCGCCGCTTTGACCGAAGTGACTAGTACCCGCTCCCGCCCCCACCCCGATACCTCCCGCCACACCCACGCCGGCACCCGGGCCTGCGTACCTCAACAAGGCGATCTACGATCGACGGGTGACCGAACCCCGAGGCCCCCTACGCAGACTCCTGGAGCTGCT
This sequence comes from uncultured Acidimicrobiales bacterium, assembly GCA_937934655.1. Classification (GTDB taxonomy): domain Bacteria; phylum Actinomycetota; class Acidimicrobiia; order Acidimicrobiales; family SHLQ01; genus CALLQB01. Next base: position 10,179 of record CALGZB010000033.1, read on the forward strand.
CGGTCTTACGGCGCTCGCTGCCACCCAACCGGTCCTCGCAGCATTTGGTGAAGGCGCCGAGGAGTTCATTTTTCGGCGAATTTCCATCCTTGGGATCCTGGCGTTTGCCCTGATCATCGCCATCATCCCGGGGCTCGTGATCTGGTGCGTCGAGGAAACGCTTCGGGTTCGCCTTGGTTCTGCTGGCGATCGGGCCGTCGAAGTGGTGCATGTGGTGGCCTATGTGGTCTTGGCCGGCGCAACCGCGATGCAGATCGTTAAGGGCGCAACCGAACTACCGCCAGCAGTCATCGCAATCGCCGGACTCGTTGGCGGGCTGGCCGTGGCGTTTGCTCGTTGGCGAGAGCCGGTCACAAGTTTGGTCTTCGCGCTTCTGTCGGCCCTCGCCGCTGTCGCTCTCGGAACCTTTCTCTTTGCCTCACCGGTTGCCGACATCTTGTTCGACGACGGCACCGCCAAGGCCGCACGCGTCGATATGGATGCTCCGGCCCCAGTGGTCCTCATCGTGCTCGATGAGCTGCCGACGCTCTCGCTACTCAACGATGATGGCCTGATCGATCCCGACCGGTGGCCAAACTTCTCGGCCCTGGCAGCCGAGAGCACGTGGTTCCGCAACCACACCGGCGTGGCCCCTTCGACTCCTACCGCCGTGCCGGCAATCCTCAGTGGCCGCTACCCCACCGATATCGATGCGCTCCCGGTAGTCGACGAGCACCCCCAAAACCTCTTCACGATGCTGGCCGGGACCCACGAGCTTCGGGTTCACGAATCGGTTACCCGAATCTGCCCGCAAAACGTCTGTGCCTCAGAGTCTGGATCCTTGGCCTCGTTCGGAGGTCTGTTCGGCGACGCAATCGACATCGTCATCGAACGCACCAAGCCGTCGCGCACGGTTGCCGCCGGCGTTGACTTCCGGGTCCCGCAATCCGACCCGGCTGCCGACCGCAAGATCGGCGAGTGGCTCGACCGTCTTCAACCCACCGACTCGCTTCACCTCGATGTGATCCATACGGTGCTCCCCCATCAGCCGTGGTGGAGATTGCCATCGGGCCAGGTGTACGGCGCCAACGACCTCGGCGCTCCGGTGGTAGCCAATGGTCTCGACCCAACCAAGTACTCGTGGATCAGCACCTACGTTGCCGAGTCGGCCCGCAACCGCCACCTGCTCCAGACCCGCTTTGCCGACCAACAGCTTGGCGTGATGCTCGACCGATTGCGCTCGAACGAAACCTACGATGAGTCGCTGGTCATCGTTACCGCCGACCACGGCGTGGGCTTCAGCCTCGACCAGCCGATTCGCGGATTAAGTACCGGCAACGAGTCAGAAATCATGTGGACGCCGCTGTTCGTCAAGCTTCCCGGCCAAATCGACGGAGAGGTCCTCGACACCCCGACGTCGTCAGTCGACATCGTCCCTACCATCGCCGACGTTCTCGAATTCGAAATGCCCTGGGACGTCGACGGACGCTCGGCCTTCACGCCGGCCTCGGAACGGCCCGATGGACCCGATGTTCGGTTCTTTGCCGATTGGTTCCTCAATCTTCGCGACCCAGCAGACAGCGGTGTGCTCGTCGAAGTCGACGGCGTTGCCGGGTTCGAGGGGCTTCTCGCTGCCGAACCCCCAGGCGCGATCGACCCCGACGATCCTTGGGGTTTCTACCGCTTCGGCTCGCTTGGTTTCCTTCTCGGCGAACCAGTTGCGGGCCTGATGACCGACGAAAGCCCGGTGCTGGCCGGGCTCAACGAGTCCGATCAGTTTCTCGATGTCGACCCGAACGCAGACTGGATTCCCGCCTACGTACACGGGACTGCCCAGCTTCCGGTTGGCCAGCGTGTGGTGGTGGCGCTCAACGGCACCATTGCCGGCTGGTCCGAAATTGTCGGTACCAAGAAGGGTGCTGGCTGGTTCACGGTTGTTCCGCCATCAGCGTTTGTGTCGGGTAACAACGTGGTCGA
>CALGZB010000034.1 GCA_937934655.1 uncultured Acidimicrobiales bacterium
GTCGGGCTCATAACCCGAAGGTCGCAGGTTCAAATCCTGCCCCCGCCACCAAGCAAAATCCTTGAAATAGCAGGGTTACGAAGAGGTCTCGCTCCGGCGAGGCCTCTTCTGGTTTTGGTGCAATCTCACAAATATCTCACACGCGAAAAGGCGGCCACGGTCGCCAGCGGGCTTTCAAGGGACGTTTTTTTGGCTCTCCCGAACCTTGACTTCGACTGCCTTGCCCGGCTGATCGCTGGGGGTCTCTCGGCTCACACCCATGCGGCTTCTTGACGATAGACGAGGGTGGCTATCAACCTCGCTGAGCTCAGGGTTCAAGAACTCCTCGAACTAAGTCGAGGAACGCTGAACGAGCTACGAGCGCGCAAGGTGGTGAGGACGGCGAACTCGCCCGCGGGCGACTGGGCCGAACTCCTGGTGGCAGCCGCCTCAGGCGGAACCCTGGCACCGAACAACGTGAAGTCTTACGACGTCCTGTGCGTCGACGGCAAGAAGATTCAGGTAAAGGCGCGCATGCTTGATCCAGAGCATGTTGGCTCGAACACCCTGTCGGCTATTCGCACCTGGGACTTCGACGAGCTGTTCGTCGTTTTGTTCGACCCGGGAACTTTCGAAGTGCTAGCAGCAGCGTCGATACCTGTTGCCGACGTGGAACCCAGGGCCCGGTACTCGAAACATGCGAATGCATGGACAGTGCGCCCGACGCGGGATCTACTGGAGTTAGGCACCGACTGGACGGCTCAGCTTCGTGATGCGGCCTCCACCTATTGAGGTCAGCAAAAGAAGGCGTTTCGTTACTTTTCGAAAATTCTTGAAAATCTTCTTTCGATTCGGTTGTCTCGGCGGACGTGTAGGTGAACCACACCTTCGACGAGTGAGAACGCTTTGAATGCACATGACCGTTTAGACCAACTTCGCAAAGACATTGCCGCGAACCGGGAATCACTGGCTGCGGCGAAGGCTCGACAGGATGATGTCTTCGCCGCAGCAATCACCTTCGGCGGGTCACTCCGGACCTACCGAGCCGGGTCGGGTGCTACTCGCTTTTCAAACCACCCGGTGAGTGATGCTGACGGCGGCCTCGTAATGGACCGTCGTAGGTTCCCGGCTCTAGGACCGGATGGTGAAGGCGAGCTTCCAGCTGATCTCGTCGTAGATCTGCGGGACTGCATTCGCCCGCTTCTAAAAGAGACCTACCCAAAGGTCGTGATCAGGTTGATGAAGCGAGGCCTGCTCATCGAGTTCCACGAACCGCTCGAAACCGGCGAGGACCCGACAGTTGATTTGGTTTTGGCGCTGAACCGGGTCGACGGAGAGTCGCTCTGGATCCCGAACCTCGATCAGAACCGTTGGGACGCAAGCCACCCGGAACGGCATGTGGTGCTCTTCACCGCTGGGTCGGAGGGCATCCGCCAAACCCGTCGCCACGTTGTTCGCATCGCCAAGGCCCAGGTGAAGCAGTTTGTTGAGCCAGCCGTGTGCTCGTTCAACCTTGCGTCGCTGGCCTTGGAGTGCATCCAATTCGTCGAGCCGATTGACGCGGCGCTTCTTCGCTTCTTCGACTACGCAGCCGCTGAACTCGCCAAGCATTTGACAGCGGACCCGGCCGGAGTCAGCCCGTCAATCAAAGTGAAGGACCGTGGCCTGGCCGTGCGGCGGTTCCGCAAGACAGCTGACAACATCGAATTGGCGATTGATGCCGGCGATGACGACGCGAAAGTACTCGAAGCACTCTCGGACTTCGGGGTCTTCTGGAAACTTCTCGATGCGCCGGATGGTTCATCGAACAGAGCGACAGGCGCCGCCATCGCAGCGGGTAGCGCACTCTCCATCGACTCCTCGGGCACACTGCGAACCGGTGCGCTCGGTTCAACGCCGGTGAAACCAACGCGTTCCTACGGCAGTGCACATGGCCCGCTGGCATGATCCCGGGCCGTGGTATGGCCGGTTCCGTGATCGCCTTAGCTTCGACGGCGCAGCGAGTCGTGGCGTGATGTCCCTGCGCTCGTGTCAGCGTCCGGGTGGACGCGGCTGGTTCTACAATTTCACTGCCGAACCGAACGGTTGCCCCCTGCGCCGTGTACGGATCGAGTTCCTTCTTAATGATGGTGCCCGCTACCCGCGGGTTTTCGTTGACGGCCCGACGAACTCTCCACACCGCTATCACGCTGACGACGGCCGACTCTGCATGTGGTACCCCAAAGACCCTCCGAGCCAACGGTGGGTCTTCAAGGATGGGTTACTTGCCCTGATTGGGCAGATCCACGTTCACCTGATCAAAGAGCATCTCTGGCGTGAGCTCGGCGAATGGCCAGGCGCCGAAGCTCCGCACGAAGACCCAAACGAACGGAAGGCCGCATGATGCTGCTCGCAACCGAATCATCTCTCTGGGAATCCGGCCTCGTCGCTGCCCTTATCGCCGCAGTCGTCGCCCTCGCGGGGTTCTGGTGGAACACACGAGCCACCCGACTGGATCGCCAACGTCAACTCTTCGCCGAAGCTTTCGGCGCAGCCATGGAGTACCGCGAGTATCCGTTCATCGTCCGACGAAGAACCAGCGACACCGACCGCGACGACATCACAGGCGCACTATCCGCAGTTCAGGCAGATCTCAACAAGTACGTGGCTCTGCTCCGAGTTGAATCGAGCGAGGTCGGAACGCACTACCAAAACCTGGTCGCTCAAACGCGGCGGATCGCCGGAGCTGCGATCGCAGCAGGGTGGGATATGCCAGTTCGCGACATTGGTGAACAGATGCATGTCCGAGATGTGGACCTCTCGGAACTCGACGAGATCGACGAGTTGTTCATTATGGCTGTGAAGCGTCACCTAGATCCCCTACCGTCGTGGGCACACCGGCGGATCGAAATCCCGGGCAATACCAGGAAGGGCAGCACGCCAGTACAAAGTGGCCGACCAACAAGTTCGTGATGACATCGATGGAGAGTTGCTCCGGCAACTCAGAGAAGATGACCTCGCGCGCGCTTGGGCGGCAATTGAAGCCGAGTACGGCCAGATGATGTTGGCAACTGCGCACGCAAAGCTTGGGTTTGTCGCGTCAACGACCAGCGAGCGCTCGGCCGGACCACGTTCTGCAACCGACATTGTTCAGCAGGTCATTGTCGAGCTCATGAGTCGAGGGCCGGAACTGTCGGAGGCAATCAATGGGACGCTCAAGTTGTACCTCAAGGGAGCTGTCCGAAATCAAGCGCTCACCGCCTTTGACAAAGATCGCGAGGTTCACGCCGAAGATGGCTCGCTGGCCGAGCAGGCCGATGAGCTCGATGTCGGGGACCTTGTAGTTGGTGAAGCGATCGTGGCCGCAGCGCTCGATCCACTATCAGGCGATGATCGCTATGTGGTCGAACAAGCCGTGCTCGCTGCAAGAAGCAATGCCGCTGTCGGGCTGGAGATCGGTCTCACCGGTCAACGCGTCGGCCAGATCCGTAAACGTGCGCTGCGCGATGTGGCGCGTCGACTAGGAGGTGAGCAAGGGTGAACCAAGAACAGGCTGAGTTGATCGATACATGGCTCGATCTCTACATCGACTACCTCTCAGGTGACGTCGAAGCGGCCCCGCGGCTGCAGGACCTCGATGTTGATTGCCGGTCCGAGGCGCAACGCCAGGCGTTTGCCATCAGCGAGCTCTGGGGCCGAGATGCTGCTCCGACTGATAAGCCGAGCACCGTTTCATTGGCTCTTGGTTTCCACACGATCGAACAATCAGTCGCAATCGACGGTCAGAAGCTGAAGTCGTGTCGCCAAGCCGCTGGCATGAAGGTCAGTGCACTAGCAGCGCAACTGAGGATGCTGGGTTGGAATGTCTCGGCCGGCGAGCTGGTCGAGATCGAAGCTGGCAAGCGACCAGACATACCTGGAACGGCTCTCCCGTTGCTGCTTGCCAGTCTCAATGCGATCGCCCTAGATCTGACGAGCGTCGAGACGCACCGAGTCGATCAACTTTTAGCTGTAGATCGAGTGAGAGCTCTGATCGTTTCGGCCTCGAACAAACTTGAATGCTCGGTTGAAGACGTCCTGGCTGCGCTCCGCCCACAACTTGCGGGCGCCCACTTTCGCGAGCGCGGCAGTCAAGAAGATGACCTGGTCGAGATCGTCAGCACACTGCTCGACGGGATGGAGTAGTAATGGACGCACGCTCGCTGGCCGACGAGGCGATCGCGAATATGGATCCTGAGGTTGTGGCAGCCATCCGATCTGATCCGGGGCAAGGGGTAACGTTGCTCGGGCTTACCGTCGAAACGATGTCAGGCGTGCCGAACCGAGGCTCTGGAGGTTGGTGTGACGGTGCCTCATTCGTAGATGAAGGTCGAATCATGTATCGACCGACTGCAGGCCGCCGCGAGAACTTCACCATCTGCCATGAACTCGCCCACCATCTTCTCCGCCTTGACGACGACGCAATGGACTGGGTCGCTGACAAAGACGACGCTGACGAAGCCCTTGAGAATCTCTGCGACAAGATGGCCGCTGTTCTGCTCGTCCCAGGCGATGTCGTCGAATCTGTCGTCTCGTTGCACGGCTTCTCGGCTGACGCTCTGATATCGCTCTATGACGTCACCAGCGCGTCGCGTCACTGCTGTGCGAACGCGTTCATCGATCTAATGCCTTCGAAGGGCTTCGTCGCAATCACAGATCCGAAGACTCACAAGGTGTGGGCAACGGCCCGCAAGGGCGACACATCGCCGGCGGCTTACCCCGGCCAAACCATTCCGACTGCACACGCGCTACGGCTATTGACCGAACAGAAGAACCACATCCGAACAAGGTCATGGTGGCCACTCGGGCCGAACGACCGTTGGGACTATTACCTCGACGCCCGACGCTCCGGAAACTGGAACATCGCAGTCTTCGCCGAAAGAGATCTCCTCGACGTCGAGGAGCTGCACTTCTCTCGCCCCGAACCGAATCGCTACGACGGTGACGTGAACTGCCCATGCGGATTTCGGGGCGGGTCGGCGTGGCATCCATGCAGCGATTGCAAAGCGTCATCGTGTCCCAAGTGCAAGAAGTGTCTATGCGACTACCGGGCCGAACGCGAGAAGCGAACTCAATGCATGAGCTGCTTCCAGTCGGTCCGATCGCACCTACTGGAGGACGGTCTCTGTGATGGGTGCCGTTGAGCTGGGACGCCGGAGTCGTGCCGACTTGTCTACATGCGCTTTGTAATAGGCCGAGGACCCGGGCTTAATAAATCTCACGGTCGAGCGGCATGGTCATAAAGCTCGTTGATTGCGTCTTCCAGCTCCGCTTCGACGTTGGGGAGTAGGTGACCGTAGGTGCCGAGTGTGACGTTGATGGTGGAGTGGCCCAGGCGTTCCATCATGGCTCTGGGGTGGGCGTTTTGGGCGATGAGGAATGCGGCGTAGGTGTGTCTGAGGTCGTGGAAGCGAGTTCTGGTATCCAGCTCGGCGACGCGTGTGGCTGGTTTGAAGTGGCGCGGGTACCAGTTTGAGTGGCGAAGTGCTGACCCGTTAGGTCCCACGAAGATGAGCGAGTCCTCGGGGCGCCCGTTGATGATCATCGCGAGTTCCGCGACGATCGGCGGGGGGACGGGAACGACTCGACGAGCGTAGGTCTTCGTCGATCCAAACTGGAGCTTGCCATGGGCCTCGGTAACGGTTTCGACGACTTCGACGCGGTTTCGCTTGAGGTCGACCCTCCCAGCCCGTAGCCCAACAATTTCACCTGCGCGTAGGCCGGTGAAGGCCGCAAGGCGAACGAGAGTTCCGTATTCGGGGTAACTGTCTCGTCGGTGCTCGCCTCCGCGCATGCGGATCGGTGGTTTGGTGATGGCCGCTGCGAGGTTCATGACCTCTTCGGGGGTGAGAAACATCATTTCCTCGGGGTGCTTCCGAGGGACTTTGATGTCGAAGACGGGATTCGTTTTGACGGCGCCTGACCGGACGGCGAACTTAAAAATCATTCGAGTGACGTCGCGGATGTTGCGGACAGTTCCCGGCCCGGCTCCGGCTTCTGTGAGGCCGCTGATGAAAACGAGAATCTCCGCGTGGTCGATCGATGCGACCGGGCGGCTGCCGAATTTCGGCAGGAGGTGCTTGGCAACAATGGACTCGTAACCCTGGCGGGTCGTGGGTTTGAGGTGGGTCGTCGACTTCAGCCAGATGGCTGCCAGTTCGCCGAAGTGCGCCCTGCCTTTCTGAGGATCGAGCCAGTCGTTGCGTGCGAGGTCTGCCTCGACTGTGTTTGAGAAGCGGTTCGCCTCGACCTTGCGGACAAAGCTCTTGGAACGCTGGCGGCCATCTGGTCCCCGGTAGACGACTTCGTATCGGGTGGCGCCTGACTTCGTTTTGTAGTTACGGATGCTGGCCATTTGGCCCCTTTCATGGGCTACTTCACAAAGCTACGAAATGGCTCTGACAGGCTTC
>CALGZB010000035.1 GCA_937934655.1 uncultured Acidimicrobiales bacterium
CCGATAAGGCCTTGTGGGATCGGTGGCGGGTTGACCAGTGGTATGTGGCCGCCGACCTTGTGCACGTCGGCAACGAGTTCCATCTGTTGGCCGGAGGGCAGTTCGAACCGGATTGATGCTCCCTGTCCGATCTCTTCACCGTCGGCGATTCGCTCGACCGGGTATCCGGCAGCTTCGATTCGTGCTTCGAAGTGATCGAGGTCATCCGCCTGGTCGACCTTGAACGCAAAGCGGTCGAGACCCACCCTCGTGTCGTGGCGAACGGCGAGACAGTGATGGTCTCGCTCGTCCCAGCATTTGAAGAAGATCCGGTCGTCGGTACGTTCGGTTATCTCGAGCCCAAGGACCTGCGTGTAGTACGCCGCGGCCAGCTCGAGGTCGGTAACCGTTATGTCGACGTGACTGAGGCGCAAAATTCCCATCGATCGCAACATATGCCAATGGTCACAGTTGGGGGAAGTAGATCCCGCATAGCGGGATGACCTCGTACCCCTTTAGGCTCTCGCCATGTCGAAGAACCGTCTTTCATCGGTGGCGAACGCCGCTCGAGTCCTGAAGTCGTTCTCCTCGACGCATCCGATTTGGGGTGTCGCCGATCTGGCCAAACACCTCGATATCTCGACCTCCACAACACACCGACTGTTGAGCACGCTCGCCGACGAAGCGGTTCTCGAGCAGGACCAAGAGACGGGCCGGTACCGACTTGGATTGTCGGTTTTCGATATGGCAGCTGCCATGCCAAAGCAGCGGTCGCTGCACGAAGCGGTTCTTGTCTCGATGACCGAGCTCCGGAGCCGAACTGGCGAGACCGTCCAGGTCGGTGTGCTCGATGGCCGAGAGGTTGTGTACGTCGAGCGGCTCGATAGCCCCAATACTCTGCGGGTCTTCACCGAATTGGGGCGACGAGTGAGCGCCCACCGGACAAGTTCGGGCAAAGCGATTTTGGCGTTTCTGCCCCGCTCGCAGCGCGAACGACTTCTTTCGGGCTGGGAACTCGACGCGAAAACTCCGCACACGATCACGACCGTCGCAGAGTTAAGCGACGAGCTAATGACGATCAAGAAACAAGGATTTTCCGAGAACCGGCAAGAGTCCGAGATGGGCGTGGTGTCGGTGGCTGCGCCGATTCGAGATAGTTCAGGTGCGGCCGTCGCATCGCTGAGCCTGGCCGGACCGGTTGAGCGCATGGACGAGAATCGCCGCACGTACGCCGATGCCGTGATGACATTGGCTCGCACTGTCTCGACCCAAATGGGCTGGCAGGGAAGCGCCCGCTAGCAATCCACGGACAGATCCCCGGCAATTGTCCCGCTATGCGGGATGGTCAAACACCGGGCAAGGACAGCTGCGTAGGTTCGGGGAATGCCTCAGCCTGGTAGCTACGACGTACTCCTTCTGGACTTTGGAGGAGTGTGCCTTCTCAATCCCGTGGAACTCCACACAAAGGCCGAGTCGATCCTCAACCTCGCCCCAGGGACGTTCGACTGGCTCGGGCCGATCGATCCATCGACCGACCCGCTGTGGCAACGCATGGTGGCCGGCGATGGAGTAACCGAACGCGAGTATTGGGCGATTCGGGCAAAGGAAGTGGGCGACACGGTTGGGCGAGAACTCACGCTGCCCGAGTACATGACGATGATCTATGACCCGCCAACGCCCGAGCTCATCCGGCCAGGTGCAACAGCCACGGTCGACGCTGCCCTCGCTGCGGGCTTCGGCGTGTCGGTACTCACCAACGATATGCGTGCCTTTCACGGCCGCGAGTGGGAGTTCGGCATCGAGTTCTTGCAGACGGTCGATCACATCGTCGACTGTTCAGACACCAACATCTTGAAGCCCGACCCTCGGGCCTTTGCTCGGGCTGAGGAGATCATTGGGGTTCCGCTTTCCCGGATGCTCTTTATCGATGATCAACCCGGCAACGTCCAGGGGGCCGTCGACGCCGGGCTCGACGCAATGTGGTTCGACATCGCCAATGCTGACGAGTCGTGGAAGGACGTCGGTCGCCGAATCGGCCTGTCCGATCAATAGACCTTGATCGGGTTCGGAGCGCTTAGGAAACCGTCACCGCTACCGGCCCAAGACCGGACGCAGTGAGCGTGTAGGTAGAACCGGCCAGCGCATCGAACGGTGCGGTGAGCCCGCCGGTGAATACAATCTCGCCGGTGCGAAGCGACAGTCCTTCGCTCGAAAGCGATCGAACGAGCCACGCAACGGCCTCCCACGGGGACCCCATTGCTTGGCTACCAGCGCCCGGCCGGGTCTCGGCGCCGTTCGAAAATTCCGCCTCGATGGCCTCGAGCTTCGGAAGCTCATCGACTCGATGAAACGAGCCAACGGCGATGGCCGCACTCGATGAGTTGTCGGCAGTGTTGTCGAGCGCATCGAAGGAGAACGAGGGGAAGCGTGGATCGACCAGTTCGAGCCCGAGCGCCCACTTGCCACCGGCTTCCTGCACGTCCTCGGCAGACACCTCGCCTGCTAGGTCTTGCGGGCTTCGCCACACCAGCTCGGGTTCGATCTTTGGGTGAATGAGCATGTCGCTCTCGATCGCGTTGCCGACGAGTTGCCGCTGCCACAGGGTTCCCCAGTTGGGGCGGTCGATTCCGAGAGCAGTGCGCATTGCTTCGGACGTCCAGCCAAGCTTCCAGCCGATCTGCACCTCGCCGGCGCTCCGTCGGATGTCGTCGGTGCTGTGCGCAATCGCACGGGCGTCGTCCCAGGTCAGATCGGGATGACGTTGGGTGATGAGTTCGACAGGGTGTGCGTTCTGCTCGGCGTCGTACAACTCACGAGCGAGCGCGTGATGATCGATCATGGTTGCAGTGTCTCCCCTATTGCGTCGATGCTGCCGCCGGGTGCCGCCGTGTCAAAGAGAATCGCGTGCATTCCGAGCGACGCGGCAACCGTGATGTTGTCGGCCTCGTCGTCGACGACCAGCGTCTCCTCGGCAGCATGACCGGTGACATAGAGGCAGCGCTGGAACGCCCGCCGGTCGGGTTTGAAGATTCGATTATCGGCGCACGACACCACATGGTCGACCATCGAGAAGAGGTCTTCGGCAAGCTTCCAGCTGATGGAGATCTCATTGCTGAGGATGGCAGTGGTGACGCCCAGGTCCCGAGCGCTAGCAACCAACTCAACGATGCCCGGCCGGATGGGGATAGCCGCAGTCGCGTCCCCATCGAGCAGTTCAGTCGATGTGGGCGTGCAGACGCCAGCGAAGTCAAGCACCAAGAGCCCGACCGCCGGCGACACACCTGCCATAGCGATGCCTAACGCTCGAGGGGAAAGGGGCGGAAGGTCATCACTAGGCAGTTTGCCACTTTTATGGCTGGCGGCTCACCCATGCAACGAGCTTGTCGATGCTCGGCGCGTCGGCCGGAACCTCGACTACCGGGCCAAAGGGAGTATCGGCATCTCGTGGTTCGGCGGGGATTCCCATCTGCATGACCTCGACGCACTTGGTCACATCGGCCTCATGCCACTCGGGCTGAACGCCGATTGCCTGGGCGAGGTCCCACGTGTGGACGGTCAGTTCGCAGGTGTAGATGGCGATGGTGATCGCTCCGGGCAGGACCGCCCAGGGCAGTGTCAGCATCTGGCCAAGAACGGCATCGTCGCTCCAGGCCAACTGCACGGCGTGGGCACTTGCGGTGAACCGTTCGGAGTAGGTGCCCGGGGTTTCGAGGTCGACGACGAGGGGAAGTGTGTCGCCGTCGATCCCCTGCGGGAAGCCGGCGACTCGGTCGAGAACCGCAACCATATGGCGCGCCACTTCTCCGGCGTTCCAGTCGTCGCAGGGCGACGGGTTGTTTTCGTTGCTGGCATCGACGTGGGCGATTACTGCACCGGCCAAAGCAACCGCTCGGGCCATTGGGGTGCGGGGGTCATCGTCGCCGAGTGGTTCGCTGCTGGTGTGTGGGTGGGTGATTTTTTGCTGTGTGTTTGTAGTCATGAATCCACTCTGCAATCCTAAAGTGGTCATCTTGTGTCCACTTTTGTATGAAAGTGTAGTTTTTATGCGTGCCGACCGACTTCTTGCCACCCTTTTGGTGTTGCAGTCGAAGGGTCGCGTCACGGCTCGGGAGTTGGCCGAAGAGTTAGAGGTGTCGGTAAAGACGGCCCGTCGAGATCTCGAAGCACTGTCGATGGCAGGCGTACCCGTCTACCCCCAACGCGGTCGCAACGGTGGCTGGATGCTGCTGGGCGGATCACGCACCGACCTCACCGGCCTCACGTCGTCGGAAGCCCGCGCGCTCTTCCTTGCCGCCGCTTCCTCTGCCCCAACGGCGCCCGGCCTCAAGGATGCGCTTCGCAAACTTGCCCAAGCCGTACCCGAACCTTTCCGGGCCGACGCGGCCGCGGCGGCCGAAGCCGTGATTGTGGACAAGGGCCGCTGGGGTGCGCCAAATCAGACGCCGCCAAGCGAGTCGACCGAGCCCTCGAACTCTTCGATTCTCGACATCCTCCAGCAAGCCGTCATCGATCGCGAGCAAGTCGACCTTGGGTACAACACTCCTGGCAAAGCGCTGAGCAACCGGCGCATCCACCCCCTCGGGCTGGTGGTGAAGGGGTCGGTTTGGTATCTCATCGCCCAGACCAAGGATGGGCAACGAACCTTTCGAGTCGACCGGGTAGCCAGCGCAACCCTGGCCGGCGAGCCCGCAGTGCGGCCGGACGACTTCGACCTCAAACAGGCCTGGGATGACATTCAGGTTGCGTACCTCGAAACCGCTTCCAAGATCACGGGGGTCGGTATCGCCGAACCGTGGGTCCTCAAAATCTTGCGTGAGGTATTCGCCGGCAGCTTAGAAGTGGTCGAGGAACTTCCCGATGGCCGGCTCCGCGTTAGGTTCGTCGACTACTCGATCGAGTCGGTCGCGGCCCGCACGGCCGGCCTCGCCCACGGCTTCGAAATCATCGAACCACCAGAAGCCCGCGAACGTTGCCTTCAAATCGCCCAGTCGCTCCTCGACCGGTACAACAAGTAGCGCGCGAAACCGAAAATTGCGTTGGCCTGTTTCCGGGCTGGACTACATCTTCCCCGACGCCGCATTAGACCGAACCCAGCTGCGCCTTGTGGTTGCTGGACTAAGTTTTCTTCATGCCCGAGATCGAATTGGCCGAGACGAGGTACTCGCCTGGCGAACGAATCAAGGGCCGCCTCGTCATCCCCAGGACCGACCAGTCCCAAACGATGCGCGGGCTAACGGTGCGAGTCGTGCACCGCGATTTCTCATCGCGAAGTGGCACCTATCGATCCGACGTCGTCGATACATTCACGATTACTTCCAGCTACCAGGAGAGCATCGATTTCTCCCTGGAGCTCCCGCTGTCAGCTCAAGCCGGCTTTCAGGGCAAGTTCGGAAGCGCCGATTGGGTCGTGACGGCATCAGTCGACGTGCCGGGAATCGACCTCAAGGCCATCGAACAACCACTCATCGTTCTACCTGAGCCCTCGGAGCCGTTGACTCAGATCCAGGCACAAGAACAAGCAGCCGACCTGGCAAGACAAACCAAGGCTTCGAAACGCAAAGGCCGCTTTTTGCCATTCTTTCTTGCGAGCGTCTTCCTCGGTGTCGGCTTGTTCGCTCTTATCACGAGCATCGTGGCACTCGCCGACGACCCGACCGGAAGCGATGCGCTGTATCTCTTGCTCTTTGCGATCATCGGCGGGTTCTTTACTTTTGCCGGCCTCTGGGGGTTCAGCGTCATGTTCCCTCGGGGCGACAAACACATTTCGATTGAGCTCCAGGCGGCGACGGCAAAGATGGGCGAAACCGTGCACGTCACGGTGGCCGTAACGAAACCCGGCTTGGTCGTCGGCTTCGTCGGAGTCGAGCGGTACGCCGTTGACAACAAGCTCAAAAAGGGCCTCACCGTGCTGTACTACGACGATGTGTTTCACGAGGAGTGGCGCGCCATCGAGCCAGGCTCAACCGAGTTGTCCTTCGTTGTGCCGAACGAGTCATTCGCCACGTATGGCGGCACCGCCGTGAACATCGATTGGCACATTGCCGTGGCACCCACAGACAAACGCGAAACGCACGCCCTGCCTGCTTCGAACCTGTCACGCGTCGTGGTGCTTCACTGAGCGACGGCGCTCTATGTTTCCCGTTCGAGTACACCCTTGTCGCCGGGCTTCGACGCAGGCAAGGTCACGCCCCTACCAATTCACGCGCTGCCAAGGTGGCCAGGCAGGCCTTTGCCACCTCGGTGCCTTTGCCAACCATGTGGTTCTTAAAGAACTCCACATGGTCGTCGCTTTCGTGGAACTGCTGAGGCGTGAGAACGCTCGAGAACACGGGAACTCCCGAGTCGAGCTGAACTCGCATCAGGCCCGACACCACAGCATCGGCCACGAACTCGTGCCGGTAGATGCCACCGTCGACCACAAACCCCGCTGCGACAACCGCGTCGAATCGGCCAGTGTCGGCAAGGGTTCGCACATGCAACGGCAGCTCAAAAGCCCCCGGCACCTGGAACACCTCAGTCTCCGCGTCGCCCGACACCGCATCGAGGAACGAGATCTTGGCTTGATCGACAATGTCGCTGTGCCAGTTCGATTGGACGAAGGCGATTCGGTAGAGCTCATGATTCGGACGATGCTGATTCTGAGGCATAGCTCTTACGGTAGAACTTCAAGTAAGGTTGAAGTCAAGCCATGGACACTGAAGCAGACGACTACCTCACGATTGGGCAAGCGGCAACACGCCTAGGCCTAGCAACCTCTGCCTTACGTTTCTATGAAGAACGAGGCTTGATCGTGTCGACTCGAACTTCGGGCGGCCAGCGTCGTTATGCGAGGGACGTGCTGCGGCGAGTGTCGTTCGTTCGGGCTGCCCAACAAGTCGGCCTGCCGCTCCGAGAGATCAAAGAAAGCCTGCAACAGCTACCGCCCGAACGAGCCCCAACGGTCGAGGAATGGGAGGCATTCGCCGACTCATGGAGACCACGCTTGGCCGAACAAATCAGATTGTTGGAAGGCATTCGCGACCGGTTGGGCAAGTGCATTGGCTGCGGTTGTCAGTCGCTCGATAGTTGCAGCATCTTCAATCCCGATGACATGGCGGCAAACGACGGCCCCGGAGCCCGATTCCTTGTTCGCACCGAGGAGTAGCGCAGTGCTGGTTTGCTTGCGAGCTCCTTTCAGCTAGCGGACACCGTGTCTGCGGCGAAGCCTCTTCAACCGGGAAAGGTTCATTGGTCGGAGCGCAAGGGTTCCGAGTTTCTTGCCGCTCGTATCGAACGCCGAGAGCTTCGGACGCGACCTCGGGCCGAACTGAAAGACCATGTAGCCGTGATCGGGCACCGCCCTCGGCTCTCGTCCGGAAACCCGCACCTCCGCGACCTCTCTTGCCATCTGAAGGTAGACGTGTGACGGGCTGCCCCGGCGGCCCGAACCACCACCGCCACGTATCGCAAACTCACACTCAGAACCGACGTCCTGGTTCCACTCGGCGATAGAAGCCAACGTCGGCCGATCATCGAGATCAGCACCCGGGGTACCGCCCCCTCCACCATCGCAGGACCAGACACCATCGCTACGAACCATGCGCCAGAAATCGTCAACCGGTTCGCCGCTGTACCCACGTCGGAGAAACCAGACGACGGCATCGTTTTTGCCATGGAAGTCGGCGTCGACGATAAGACAGCGCTTTCGGCGGGTAAGCCGACGAGGCTGTTCCGGAATTTTCCGCTGCTGCGCGACG
>CALGZB010000036.1 GCA_937934655.1 uncultured Acidimicrobiales bacterium
CATTTGTTGTCGATGGCGTCCAAGGTTGATTGGGATGGTTTTCACCCTGAGCACCTGTTGGATGTGATGGCCGATCTTGAGGTTCTGCGGTCGCGTCTGGACGCGCTTTCGGTTGGGGTGACGAGTCGGGTGGATGTGTCGCCGGCGCCGCGTGCGGCTGGGTATCGCAATGCTGCTGGGGTGTTGAAGGCCGAGTTGGGTGTGCCGGGTCCTGAAGCGTCGCGTCGCACGACGTTTGCTCGTCGGGTCGGGGCCGGGCATCGATGGCCGCGGTCCACACGTCGTTCTTAGAGGGCCGGATCGGGTTTGCTCAGGCGTCGTTGATTGCGAAGTATTCGGTGCGTGAAGAGGTTTCGTGGGCGTTCGACGAGGCAGTCGAAACGTTCTTTCTGCCTATTGCCGAGCAGAAGCCGTTCAAGTTCTTCGAGAACGCCTGTCTGGAGTGGTTCGCTCAACGCGACCTAACCCAGGGCGAGTCACGCGATCGCCGGCAGGACGCGTTGCAGAAGATGCGGGTGTCCAAATCGTTCGACGGGATGGTCCGAATCGACGGCTGGCTGCCGACGGTGGCTGGCGAGATTGTGTCGCTCGAGTTCGAACGCCTCCGCACCCATCTCCATGACCTCGATTGGCAAAAAGCGAAGGACCGGTTAGGCCGCGACCCGCTCCCCGACGAGTTGGGCCGCACGGCCGATGAGCGATCGGTGGCCGTGTTTGTGCTGATGGCGCAGCGCTCCGCGTCGCTTGGCGATGGCCCGGTCACGGCGTTGCCTTGTGTGAATATCGTGATGGACTACGACACGTTTGTTGCAGCCAGCAACGAGTTTGTTGGTTTGCCGGCGCTCTATCCGGCTGGGGGAATCTGCCGTACCGAGTTGGGTATGCCTATCTCGCCTCGCAACGCCATCGAGGTGTTGTTGGCGGGCCATATCCGTCGGGTGGTGATGGATTCCGATGGGCATGTGCTCGACTTCGGGCACAAGAAACGGTTCTTTACGGGTGGGTTGCGCGAGTCGATCATGCTCCGTGATCGGGAGTGTGTGGTTCCGGGTTGTGATGTTCCTGCCAGGTTCTGCGAAATCGATCACTGCACGTCGTGGGCCGACTTGGGCCAAACAAAGGAACCGAATGGCAATTGCCTGTGCCGGTTCCATAACGGGTTGAAGGGTTCTCGAAGTGTCGACCCGATAATCCACCCCTTAACGGGGATGGTCGGGTTTCATGTCGATCCGCACACCACCAAATGCCGCGATCGGTTGTCGCCGGCCAGAAAACGCCGAGCCAGAGCAGCCGAAGCCGCCGGTTACGAATCGGCGGCAATGGCCAGCCGGATGATGCAGCACGAGGCAACACCATCGCCGCCAACCCCCGAACCGCGAACCCAAACCGACCGCAACCAATGCTGATGGTCGTTGATTGCGCCCTGCGTCAGTAACCGGAGTTAGCGACGAGGTCGTGGTGTTCTGGGTTCTCTTGAATATGTCCGGCGGCAAAGGGGCAGAGCGGCGTGATGGTGCGCGATGACTCGCGCAACAAACCAAGCATGCCGTCCATCAATTCGGCGGCGTAGCCGTTGCCCCGATGCTGCGGGGCTGTCTCGACGTGAGGCACAACAACGTTCTCGGGGTTCTCGGGGCTGTCGCCGGTGCCAGGACTCGTTCGGTAGGTAGCGAAGCTCACAACGTCACCGTTGTGGCGGAGCTCGAACCGGTTGGCCTCGGTGTTCTCGGCGACGTTTCCAGCGGCAAGGGACTTCATCTTGGCGTCGAGTTCGTCGTTGGTGGGCTCGACGAGATGTGAATCGTCGGCAAACACAATGACCGGAATCTTCTTCACGCCGCCGTTGCGCTCGAGCACCCGCTCGGTCTCGTCGGGGTCCTCGACCAGGTCGACGTAGTGGTAGTCGTGGCCGTTGGCTTCAAACCACGCCTTCGCTCGGCGGCAGTCGCCGCACCAGTCGGCTCCGTACATAACTATTTGAGAATCGGCTGTGCCTTGCGTGCTCGTCATGGTCGGTACAAACCCATCAAGGCACCCGTTGATTCCGTTGAGCCGAAGAACACAAGATCTCGTGAGCTCACGCGACAAAAAGTGTTGTGTGGTGTCACGAGATTCGGGAAGTGATGTGGTTGATTGCGGCGGCGTCGCCGGGGCCCGAGCGTTCGGTGAGGCGACCGGCGATTGCTTCACGGTGGTCGTCGTCGACGTTGCCACCGTATTTGAACTTGGCCTGCACCTCGTCGATCGAAATCCGGATACCTCGGATAACCCGAAGCATGTTGGTTTGAGTGATCGGGTCGGCGATGCCACTTCCGGGTTCGAGATCGTCCAGCTGCTTGCGGAGAATGGCGGCGACGGCTTCGGGATCGTCGAGAACGGTGGCGGTACCCGTGATCTGTGCTGCTGCGTAATAGGTGGTGGGGACCATCATGCTTGGGTCTTCGTCGCCGATGGCTTTCCACGCTGAGGGGATATAGGCCCAGTCGCCGGCCACGCTGAGGAGCACCTTGGGGTTTTCGTCGATGGCAGTCCAAATCGGATTGGGCTTCGCTAGGTGGAGGAGTACCTCGTCCACCCCGTGGTCGTTCTTCGTCACCAAAAACTGAGTGGGAACCACAACCGGAACGTCACGATCACGGCCTGAAGCGATGAGATGCCCAAACCCTTGCCCAATGGTAAAACGGCGCCAGGCTTGATCGTCAGGCGGGCCGTCGTGTTGTTGGATCAGCATCCGAGCACTCTAGGAGAGACCGAAGCAACCAGCACCGGGTTATTGGCTGTTGAGCTTCGGGTGGCGGCGGCTCAGGAACTTGTTGTCGGGCACTACCTGGAATCCATAGGACTCATAGAGGCCGTGCGCATCGGCAGTGGCGAGAATAAGCTGACCGATGCCTGTGGAGTCGGCATAGGCGGTGACCGCATCGACCAGTGCTTTGCCAAGGCCAAGACCCCGGTGAGCGTCGAGCACATAAACATCGCAGAGCCAGCCAAAGGTGATGCCGTCGGTAACAAGGCGAGAGAACCCCACCGTCTGGGCGGCATCCGAGTCGTTGGTGAGTAACCCGAAAACCACGCTCGAGGCGATGGATTGCTTGATGAACTTCGGCGGTCGACCCCTTGCCCAGTAGGACTCGTTGGTCAGGTAGGAGGCAACGGCCTGCGTATCGACCCGGCCGGGGTCGGTCGTGATGATGTAATCACCCTTGGCCGTTTCGATAGTGAGCTGAGCCACTCGGCCGCCTAGTCGAGAGGTGCGAACGCCTTCGTGAGGAGCTGCGCTTGTTCTTGCTTGTGGATGGTGGACGAGCCGGTCGCCGGGCTTCCGGATTCGAAACGGCTGACCCGCTTGACGCGGTGATCCTGGTGTTCCTCGTACAGGCGGCCCTTGGCGAAGTTCCACGCGCCCATGTTCTCTGGCTCTTCCTGCAGCCAAACGATCTCTTTGGCGTTGGAGTACTTGGCCAAGATTTCGTGACTGCGTTTGGTCGGCCAGGGGTAGATTTGCTCGATGCGGATGATGGCCGCGGTGGAGCCGATCTCGTCGCGCTTGGCCATGGCGTCGTAGGCGACCTTGCCCGAGCAGTAGATAACCCGCTCAACCGACGCTGGGTCGGTGATCGCCGGATCGTCGAGAAGTTCCTGGAACGAACCGGTGAGAAGCTCATCGACTGACGAACGTGCCTCACGGGAACGAAGCAACGACTTCGGCGTAAACACGATAAGCGGCTTGCGAATCTCGCGGATCATCTGACGGCGGAGAAGATGGAAGAACTGCGCTCCGGTCGTTGCGTTGGCAACCTGGATGTTGTCTTCGGCGCAGGCAAGGAGGAATCGTTCCATCCGACCCGAGGAGTGCTCGGGGCCCTGGCCTTCAGAGCCGTGGGGGAGAAGCATGACCAGACCGGTCCGCTCGTTCCACTTATCTTCTGCGGCAACGATGAACTGGTCAATGATGATCTGGGCGCCGTTGACGAAGTCGCCGAACTGGGCTTCCCAAACGGTGAGGACATTCTTGTTGGCCTGGGCGTATCCGTACTCAAAGCCGAGTGCGGCGTACTCCGAGAGAAGCGAGTCATAGATCCAGAACTCGGAGTCGTTGCGCATCGTGTCGAGCAAAATGTGTTCGGCAGCGGTTTCGTAGTCGACGAGGGTCGAGTGGCGGTGCGAGAAGGTTCCGCGGCGTGAATCCTGGCCCGAAATACGAACCGATGTGCCCTCGTGGAGAAGCGAACCCACGGCAATCGCTTCAGCAAGTGCCCAGTCGACTTCACCCTCCTGGAACATTTTGTCGCGGGTCTCGAACTGACGGGCGAGCTTTGGATGGATCGTGAAGCCTTCAGGGACCGTGTTGAGCGCCGAATACACAGCGTCGACGGCTTCACGCGACGTTCCGGTGTCGATGTGGGGGAGTACCCCGACAGGCTGCGGCGGCTCAGGAGCCACACGTGCCTCGGTCGGAGCGCTTTCACGCGTTTCGGTGAGTGCCTCTTGGAGCTGCGACTGGAAGTCGTCGAGGCCTTCTTCGGCCTGCTCGATGGTGAAATCGCCACGCTTGACAAGCGACTCGACGTAGAGCTTTCGTACGGAGCGACGAGCTTCGATTGCCCGGTACATGAGGGGCTGGGTGTAGCTGGGGTCGTCGCCCTCGTTGTGGCCATGGCGGCGGTAGCAAACCATGTCGATGACAACGTCTTTGTTGAACCGCTGGCGGTACTCGAAGGCCAGACGGGCAACCCGCACACAGGCTTCGGGATCGTCGCCATTCACATGAAAGATCGGCGCTTGGACCATCTTGGCCACGTCGGTTGGGTACTCGCTTGAGCGAGCGGCGTGGGGAGCAGTGGTAAAGCCGAGCTGGTTGTTGATGATCACATGGACTGCGCCACCAACCTTGTAGCCCTTGACCTGCGAAAGGTTAAGGGTCTCGGCCACGACACCCTGGCCGGCGAATGCGGCATCGCCGTGAATCAGCACAGGCAGGACGGGGTAGTTGCCATGAGGAATGATCTGGTCCATCTTGGCTCGGCTCATGCCCAGAACCACCGGGTCGACCGCTTCAAGGTGGCTTGGGTTGGCGGCGAGCTCGACCCTCATCTCGCTGCCCGACGGGCTGACGAACGTGCCGGTTTGGCCAAGGTGGTACTTGACGTCACCCGAACCCTGCACGGCTTCGGCGGAAACGACGTCTTCGAATTCTTCGAACAGATCCTCATAGTCCTTGCCAACGATGTTGACGAGCACGTTGAGGCGTCCACGGTGGGCCATGCCCATTACGACTTCTTGGATCGAGTCGTCAGCGGCCGCGCTGAGGAGCGCATCGAGGAGCGGGATGGTGCTCTCGGCGCCTTCGATGCCGAAGCGTTTCTGGCCGACGTACTTGGTAGCGAGGAACTTCTCGAGTGCCTCGGCGGCATTGAGGCGACCGAGGATATGGAGTTGTTCGTCGGCGGTGAGGCCATCGGACTTCGCCTCGAGATGGTCCTGGATCCAGGCCTTCTCCGCGTAGCTGGTGATGTGCATGTACTCGATGCCGATGGTTCGGCAATACGCGTCGCGCAGAATGCCAAGCAGGTCGGCGAGCTTGTGGCGTTGGCCCTTTTCGCCGATGTCGACGCCCATGAGTCCATGAGTAAGGAACTCGCGCTCGAGGTCCCAGATCGTGAGTCCATAGCTGGCCGGATCGAGCTCGGAATGCATCGCCGGTTCTTTGGCGGTCAGCGGATCGAGGTCGGCGATGAGGTGACCGCGAGAGCGGTAAGCGTTCACGAGCGAGTCGACCTGACTCTGCTTCTCGATCATTGCTTCGTCGCGGTCGGCGAAGTTGGTGTCCTTGCGCCACTTCACTGCCTCGTATGGCACGCCGAGCGAACGGAGGAGATCGACATAGAAGTCGTCTTCGCCCAGGAGCAGCTCGTGAACCTTCTTGAGGAACAAGCCCGACTCAGCGCCCTGGATGATGCGGTGGTCGTAGGTGGAGCTGACGGTGGTGATCTTGGAGATCCCGAGATCGGCGATGGTGCCAGGATCGGCGGCCTGGAACTCGGTGGGGTAAGCGATGGTGCCCATGCCGACGATGAGACCCTGGCCAGGCATGAGCCGGGGTACTGACTGCACGGTGCCGATGGTGCCGGGGTTGGTGAGCGTGACGGTGATGCCGGCAAAGTCGTCGGGCGACAGTTTGTTGTCGCGGACTTTCCGGATGACCTCTTCGTAACGATCGACAAACGCCCGGAAGTCGAGGGTGTCGGCGTCGCGGACGTTGACAACCATAAGGGTGCGCGAGCCGTCGGACTTCGGAACATCGACGGCGATGCCAAGACCGACATGGTCATGACGGACAACGCGGGGTTTGCCTTGGTCGTCCTCGAGGTAGCTGGCATTCATGGCGGGGACGGCGTCGGCGATGGCCCGCACCACGGCGTAGCCGATGATGTGGGTGAAGCTGATCTTTCCGCCACGGGTACGGGTGAGGTACCCGTTCATGATCTTGCGGTTCACCTCGAGAAGGCGGGCTGGGACCTCGCGGAAGCTCGTCGCGGTGGGAACCATGAGACTGGCTTCCATGTTCGCAACGATGCGAGCCGCAGCGCCACGGAGAGGCTCGCCAGCCGGATCCGATGGCGGCTTCGACGCCGGGGCAGGTGCGGGGGCTGCAGCTGCAACCGGTGCCGGGGTTTCGCCTGGCGCGGCTGGTGCAGGGGCTGGCGCTGGGATCACCGGCGCCGTAGCCGCAGCCGCAGTGGTGTTGGCTGCGCCAAGCCCACCGTTGGTCTGATTGCCATAATCGGCAAAGAAGTCCTGCCAAGAGGCACTGACTGAAGAGGGATCGGCGAGATACTGCTCGTACATTTCATCGACGAGCCAAGCGTTCTGGCCAACTGCTGAGGGACGTTGTACGTCTGTCACGGATGCAACCCTACGTGCTCGGTGGACTGGCTTTGTGACCAGCTCCAAATTTCCTATCGGCACCCAACCAAAACTCTGTAACCACGGTCGATTAAGTTCCCGCAGGTGCGAATCGTTACGTGGAATGTGAACTCCCTAAACGCCCGAATCGATCGGACTGTCGAGTGGCTCGAGCTGTTCGAACCCGATGTGGTTTGCCTGCAAGAAACCAAGCTTGCCGACGACGCCTTTCCGACGCAGACCTTCGCCGATGCTGGCTATGAATCGGTCCATCACGGTCAAGGGCAATGGAATGGTGTTGCGATTTTGAGCAAGGTCGGTCTTGAAGACACTCGGGCCGGTTTCGATGATGGGGGCGAACCCGATGTCGACGCCCGGATTGTTTGGGCCACCTGTGGCGGCGTTCGGATCGCCAGTTGTTATGTGCCGAACGGGCGGTCGCTTGACGACGATCACTACCAGTACAAGCTGGCGTGGCTTGACCGGTTGGCCGCAGACCTCGATCAGAACACGTCGCCAACCGACGATCTCTGCATCGTTGGCGATTACAACATCGCCCCCGACGATCGCGATGTTCACGACCCCAAGGTTCTGGTTGGGGCGACTCACGGAAGCCAGCCCGAACGCGATCGGCTTCAGGCGCTTCTCGATTGGGGCCTCGACGACGTGTTCCGGCTCCACCATGAAGAGGCCGGGCTGTACTCGTGGTGGGATTACCGCGGCGGGAACTTCCACAAGCGCATCGGCATGCGGATCGACCTGTTACTCACAAGCGCTTCGGTGACAAAACGTGCGCAACGGGTCTTGGTAGAGCGCAACGCGCGTAAAGGGAAGGACCCCAGCGACCATGCGCCGGTTCTTGTCGACCTCGCAGGCCAAGCCTGACTAGCTGACCTCGTCCGGCTATCCTCGCCCCCACATCATGCTGATCCCCATCGAAGAACACGCCCTGCTGATTTTCTGGGTTCAGCTTCTCGTTCTCGTCGCCGTCGCGCGGTTCCTCGGCGCTCTCATGCGTCGGATCGGGCTTCCCTCGGTAATCGGCGAGTTGGGCGCGGGTCTGCTGCTTGGGCCGTCCGTTTTTGGCAAACTTTGGCCGCACGGTTTCGAGGAATTTCTCCCCGGGGACGAAGCCGGCTCTGCTGCTCTTTTGGCAATCGCCTGGGTCGGTGTGGCGATGTTGCTGGTGGTCACCGGATTCGAAACCGACCTTGCGCTCATAACGAAGCTCGGGCGGGCCGCAATTTTGGTAACCGCGTTCAGTCTTATTGTGCCGTTCCTGGGTGGCCTTGGGGTTGGCTACCTTCTGCCCGAGGCTTTCGTTGGTTTAGGCCTGGAAGGCGATGGCGGGAACCGCACCACCTTTGCGTTGTTTGTGGCGCTGGCGCTCAGCGTGTCGTCGCTCGCCGTTATTGCCAAGATCCTGTCCGAGCTTGGTCTCATGCGTCGAGACTTCGGCCAGATCACGGTTGCAGCGGGCATGGCAAACGACGTTGTTGGCTGGGTGCTGTTGGCAATCTTTGCCGGACTCGCATCGTCGGGTGGCTTCGACATCGTGGCCCTCGCTAAGACCCTTGGCGGCTTAGCCCTCTTCACGGTTTTGGCATTCACCCTTGGCCAGCGAATCATCGATAACAGTCTCCGCAACTTGCTGCGGTCCGGCAGCGATGTCACGGGCGCGCTCACCGTTGCGATCCTCGCAATGCTGATGTTCGGCGTGGTTACCCAGTATCTGGGTGTCGAAGCAGTTCTTGGTGCCTTTGTGGCTGGCGTGGTTCTTAACCGTTCTCGGTTCCAGAACCCCGAGGTTCTCCACCATCTCGAATCGCTCACCACCGTGTTCTTTGCGCCGGTGTTCTTTGCAACGGCCGGCCTTCGGGTCGACCTCGGACTCCTGAATAACAGCGAGGCCCTCCTATGGGCTGGTGTTGTTCTTGCCGTGGCGCTTATCGCCAAGTTCGTTGGCGCTTACACAGGCGCGGTTGCCGCCGGACAATCCAAGAGGGCCGGTACGGCGCTTGGCGCAGGCCTTAACGCCCGAGGCGCACTCGAAATCGTTATCGCTACGGTTGCTCTCGGACTCGGTGTCTTCAACGACACGGCCTACACCGTCATTGTTCTTGTACCCATGGTCACCACCGTGGTGGCGTCGGTGTCGCTGCGATTTGTTGTGCGCGATTGGCTTGGCTCTGAAGACGAACAGGTTCGCCTCGGCCGAGAAGAAGCCCTCGCTCGGAACCTCATCGTGAAGGCAGATCGGATTCTCCTGCCATCGATGGGTGGACCAGCCTCGATCGCTGCTGCACAGGTTCTGCAGTTCTCCTGGCCACTCGAAGCGCCGGTGAGTGTGATCTCGGTCGGACCCAGTGCGTCCAACGAGTCCACTGGATCTGGCGGAACCGCCACTGGTGTCGCCGGCGACGTCGACATAACCGTGTTGCGGAACGTGTTGTACGAGCGCCAGATCGAGCACCGGCGTATCGGAGGTAACAAGTCCACGGATCGCGATGTTGCCGCGGAGATCGCCGCCGAAGCGAAGCTCGGCTACGGGGCGGTCGTTGTTGGCGTTGCCGTCGACCATAAAGGCGGACTGTTGTCGCCGATGGTCGACGAACTTCTCCAAAGCAGCACGGTTCCCGTCATCATTGTGCGGCGAGCCCGTAACCTCGATCGGCCGTTGCCTGGGGCGTTTACCCGTGCACTTGTGCCCGTTACGGGTACCGCATCGTCGAAGGCTGCCCAAGAGATCGCATTCAGCATTAGCGAGGACCTCGGTACCGAACTCCTTCTGAGCCACGTGGTCCCAGCTCAGCCTGGTCTCCCATTGAAGAACCTGTTCTCACGCGGTGAAGAGCCGCTGGACGACGACGTAACCAACCGGCTTATCGATCAAGCCCGAACCGCCGCCGAGGGGCACGGTGCGACCGTGCAGACGTCCATCGTGTCGAGCGCAACCATCGCCGACGGCATCGTGCGCACGGCCAGCCGCCAAGAGGCCGACTTGGTGGTCCTTGGGGCAACACTTCGAAGCGTCGATGGGCGGCCGTTCCTCGGCCAGACCGTCGAGTCGGTTCTCGAACGCTGCGACACCACGGTTGTTGTAGTGACCATGCCGCGCGATCGCTCTGGCGGCGACGCCCACTAACTACCGAGTGCGTGCAGGTGTCGCGAGGGTCAGCGCCTGAAGAATGCTCTCGCCGAAGCGGTTTGCCTTGACCGGTGGAAGACCAGCCTCGATGAGGTCTTCGACCGACGTAGGCATTGCAGCGACCAGAGCATCGATGTGTTCGTCGGACAGGATTGCTGCGGGCGTTACCGATGATCCGGCGGCGCGCTTCTCCCGCCATTGTTCCACTGCCTCACGGCGACGGTCGCTGAGCGAAGCAACGCTGCTCGCGGATTGGTTGGCTTCGTCGCCAGCTGCTGCGGCTCGCCTGGCCCGCAGATTCGCGAGTTGTTCTTGTGGGCCTTGGGCCGACTCGCGTAGATCGATGGTGTCGCTTGCGGAGACTACGGCGGCCCGTGCGAGCTCGTCGAGGTACGGCGACGGTTCTCGATCGCTTGCCGAACTCTTGAAGGTTCGGCGCTGCGCCCACGAGCACGACAGCACTCGCTCGGCGCGGGTGACTGCCACATGGAGCAGGTTGCGTTCCTCGAGAAGCGCCTCGTGGGTCTTGGCGAATGCCAGCGGCACGTAGCCGGCCTCAAGTCCGGCCACATGCACCACGGGCCATTCGAGGCCCTTCGCGGCGTGAAACGTTGAGAGCTCGACGGCATCGGTGATGCTGCCACTCCGGTCGCTTCCGACAGCGGTATGAAGCCACCCGGCAAAGCGTGATCCTGGGCCATCGGGGTCGAGTACCAAGAACTCGCGTGCCATCTCGACCAGGATGCCGATGGTCGTGTGGCGATCGAGGTCGTCGGCGTCCACTGGCCCCGCGGTACCGGAGCCAACGTCGGAACCCGGACCGATGTCGTCCTGGCCAGAGTACGCGTCGTCCGCAACTTCAAGTTCGAGTTCGAGGTCGGTGATAGCGATACGAAGGCTTGGCGCTTGGGCCAGACCCTCGAACAGTTTCTTCACCTCGGGCCGTTCGAGGAAGTCGCTTCCGGCCCGAGTTCGGAACGGGATGCTGCTGGCTCGCAGGGCAACCTCGAACCGGGCAAGCTGGCCGTTGGTACGAGTGAGAATGGCTTGGTTGCTCCACGTATCGCCTGGACGTCGGGCATCTCGGACCGCACGGGCAACGCCAGCGGCCTCTTCGAGATCGGTTGCGTAGGCGGTAATGGTGGGGGTTGGGCCAGGGTTACGGGTTGCGATGAGCGGTTCGAGGTCGGACATCGATGGATCGAGTACTGCTTCGGCTGCAGCCAAGATCTGCGGAGACGAGCGGTGGTTGCGCCGCAGGGTAAGCGTCTGCGAATTGGCGAAGTGTTCGCCAAACTTGGTGATGTAGCCCGAGTCGGCACCGTTCCAGGCATAGATGGCCTGGCGCGGATCGCCCACAACACAAAGGTCGGCTTCGCTGCTGAGCCACGATTTCAGAAGGGCAAACTGCAACGGGTTGACGTCTTGAAACTCATCGACGAAGAGGTGCCGGAACCGCCACCGCTGGGCTTCGCCCCATCGCCGGTCGCGTCGGAGTTCGCTGGCAGTGAGCCCAAGGAGATCATCGAAGTCGACTAACCCCATGCGTTGCTTCTTCTCTTCGTAGTCGGCGAAGAGGTTGGCGACGTGTTGCGGATCGACGTTTGGCTGGCGGCCCGCAGCTCGGATGGCATCGACGTACTTCTGGGGCGAGATGAGGCGGGCCTTGGCCCATTCGATCTCGGTGACAACGTCGAACGCCTGGGTTCGTTCGTCGCCTCGAGAGATCAGTTTGGCGACGAAACCCACTTTGCGTTCGAGAAGCTGAGGTTCGCGGCGGCCGGTTTCTGCGGCTCGGGCTCGAAGCTGGGCGTAGGCCACGCCGTGAAACGTTCCGGCCGAGACATCGTCGCGCAGGCCTAGTTGGCGGAGTCGGCGGGTGAGCTCGCTTGCGGCTTTGCGGGTGAAGGTAAGGGCAAGAACCCGACGCGGGTCGATGGCCTCGATCTGCGAGCGGTAGGCGATGCGATGGGTAAGGACCCGGGTTTTGCCCGACCCCGCACCGGCGATGATGCAGAGCCGGTTGGCGTCGGTGGTGACCGCCGCGACTTGCTCGGGGTTGAGCGAACGCAGCAGAGGAGAGTCAGCGACAACGGTTGACGAGACATCCAGACTGGTCTGGCCCAGTCCCGGTTGACTGGATTGGCCAGCCTTAGGTTCGTCCTCGCCGAAGTCAAGAGTGTCCACGGCGAGCAACACTAGTTGGCGGCAAGGACAGGACCGACGCTGGACAACGCTGCACCAATGCTCACGGTTACATGCGGTCGAGAAGTTCTTGTTTCTTGGCTTGAAACTCCGCCTCGGTGAGCACACCCTGCTGACGAAGAACGTCGAGCTTGCCGATTTGGTCAGGGATCGACTCGCTTGACTGCTGGCCCGTAGCCGCATTGGCGAGCCGGTTGAGTTTGTTCGTTTCGAAATCCTCGATGACGCGGTAGATCTCGGCCTGGATCAGGTTTGGACGCCGAACATCGGAGAAGGCCTGGCGTCCGCCCTCGCCCGCCGACTCGATGGCGAGATCGCCGGCGCCGATCATGCGTTCAAACACCGACTGGTTGAAGAACACGGTGGTGACCCGGTCGAGCGGAATCTCGATGCCCTTCTTTGCTGCGACACCCTCGCGGGAGATGATGCGCTCGTTGGTGACCACGAAGTTTGTGTTGCTCCACTTCATGAACGCCACACCGAAGTTGATGAGCGCCGGGAGGAGGAAGATGGCAGCAATGATCAACGAGATCGGGCCGCCGAGGAAGATGATGATGGCCACCGAGATGATGATGGCGAACAGGAGCAGTCCTCCGGCAGGTACCAGATACCACCAGTGCGGATTGAGATCGAGAACGATCTCCTCGTCGCGGCTGAGCAGGTCTTTCGGGAATCCCATCCGCCTATCGTAGGACCAGAAGATTCCCGCTATCGAGTTGCTTGCCATTATCGAGTTGTTCGCAGAAGGCTTCTAGACTGTGAGGGTGCCTTCTGTGATCCGAACCGACGACAATCCTGCGAATAGCGACCCCGCCAATGGCGACCCCGAAAACAGGGTTGAGCTTCACTACGAGACTTTCGGTCTCGATGACGGTCCTGCGGTCTTGCTGGTAAGCGGACTTGGGAGCCAACTCCTCGGCTACCCAGAAGAGTTCTGCGAGGGGCTTGTCGATCGCGGCTTCTTCGTCATTCGTTTCGATAACCGCGACGTTGGGCTAAGCAGCCGCATTGCTGACGGCGTCGAGTACACGTTGTCCGATATGGCGGCCGATGGTCTTGCCATCCTTGACGATCTCGGCATCGAGGCAGCCCATGTTGCTGGCATGTCGATGGGCGGAATGATCGTGCAGACCATGGCTATCGAGCACCCCGAACGGGTCCTCACGATGACGTCGATCATGTCGGCAACCGGCGAGCGCGAGTTCGGGCGGTCCACCGAAGAGGCGTCAACCGCCCTCCTAGCTCCTCCACCCGACGACGTGGCCGAGGCCATCGAATTCGATGTCGTAAATCGCAAGATCTGGGCAAGCCCAGAGTGGTACGACGAAGAACTGGTGCGCGAGTACTGCACCGCTTCTTGGGAACGGGCAGCCGATAACCGCCCCGATAATCAGTACGCGGCGATCATCGCGTCAGGCAGCCGTGGCGATCTGCTTCCGCTGGTGCAAACACCGTCGCTGGTCATCCACGGGGATAAGGACACACTTATCGACATCTCGGGTGGTCGACGTACCGCCGAGTTGCTTCCCAACGCCGAACTGCTCGAGATCGAAGGCATGGGTCACGACATCCCCAAGCAGTACTGGGGCCAAATAATTAGCGCCATTACGGCGCTGGCATCCGCCAACGCTTAGCTGGTCCAGGGCGACCCGAAGCGATCGTCGTAGGCCATTTCGGTGGGTGGTTTCCGGGTGATTGGCCCGTGGCCGCGAAGCGTTGGGTACCCAATGGGCACCATAGCGACGGTGGCCCACTCTTCGGGGATTTCGAGGAGTTCCTTTACCGCTGGCTCGTTCTGGCAGTGCAGCGTCGTGAGGGTGCAGCCCAGTCCTTCAGCCACACAGGCCAGCATGGCGTTCTGCACCGCCGGGTAGACCGAACCGCCGCCAACCATGCTCGGCCGATCGAGGTGCGAGTCGGTGATGGCCATAAACGCAGGATTCGCACAAAAAACGAGGATCGCTGGTGCTTCGCTTAAGCGGTTGGCCATGTGGTCGCCAGCCTTGGCGACCTTCTGCCACTTCGCGAGTTCATCGGGTGGGGAATCCTTCACGCGGTTGAGGAAACCAGCCACGTAGGTTTCCCAAAGTGGGCGGTAGATGTCCTCAAGGCCCTGCTTGCCTGGGTCGTCGGTGACGACAACGACTCGCCAGGGTTGTTGGTTTCCGCCGGTGGGAGCCCAGCACGCGGCCTGAAGAACCCGGTCGAGCACATCGGCGGGGATGGGGTCGGTACGTAGCCGCCGGACAGCCCGGAGCGTGCTCATGCACTCGTAGAGATCTGGTGGTTCTTCAGACATGATTTCCCTTGATCTGGTTGGCTCGTCGGGTTTGGCAGGATCTGGTTTGGCCCGACCGGATGCAATCAAAATTGCGCGGTGTTGGTGGGGAGGCCGAAACGGTATCGGCCAAATGCTTCGAAGGTTCGTGGAGCGATCATCCCGTGCGACATCGCCACATGGGCGTCTCGAAAGATTCGCTGCAGCGGGTTGTCGGCATAGATTGCTGCGCCGCCAACTGCATGGAAGCAGCGGTCGATGGCTTCAACCGCCCGCTCGGCTGCTCCGGATGCGGCAAGTCGTAGCGCGACGCGTTGCTCATCGGTGGCGTCATCGCCCGCTGCAATGCTGGCTTCAATGTCGGCGACCATTGCGTGGAGGTGTGATCGGCCCTGAGCGATCGCTACTTGGGCTCGGGCGAGGTCGGACTGTATCGGCGCCCGTTCGGCGAGTGCTTTCGACGAGCCGCTGAACTTGTGGCCGCCTTGGCCGGCGAGTTCGTCTGCCGCCCGGTCGGCCATGCCAAGAAGGACCGCGGCGACGCCGGCGCCCAGTGCCGAGAAGAATGGAAACCGGCCGAGCGGTGAGTCGATAACCGGCGTAGCGCCGATCAACTGCGCCCAGCGGCCCTCGGCGACGATTGCGTCTTCGACGGCGTAATCGGTGGAGGCCGTGCCTTTCATTCCGCTGACGTGCCAGGTGTCGAGCAGCGTTACCTGGTCGGGCCGGAAGAACACGAAGGGTGTGGTGGCACCGTCAGGCGTCTGCGCCGGGTTGCCGTCTTCGTCAACGATACGCACACCGCCGGCGATCCAAGTGCAGTGATCGGTGCCGGAGCCCCACGACCATTGACCGGTTACTTTGAGTCCGTCTGGGGTCATCACTCCCGTTCCGGCTGGCATCCCGAAGCCGCCGGTGCAACCCATTGGGTCGCCGTAGATCTCCGAGGCAAATGCGGCGGGGAGATGATGTGAGGTGAGTGCGGTGGTGTTGGCGATCATCACACACCAACCGGTTGTGCCGTCGGCCTTGCCGAGCGCTTCGATCTCGGCGAGAACGGTGCTTATCGGCGCTGCAGCCCCCTGGTACTCGGCGGCAACCCAGCGGCGAAAGAGCCCAGCTTGGGTGAGTTCGGCAACGACATCGGGGTGAAGCTGCCCGGCATCTTCGGTCGCGCTTGCCAGCGAGTTCGCGAGCTGAGCGACTCTTGGGAGCTCTGGGGGAAGCGCGATTCTTGCAGTCATGGGTGCAGTCTGCCCGATGCAAGGACGGCCCGCGAAAACGTGTGATTGGGTGCCGGTTGGCCTGGGCGGTATGTTGCGTGCGGTTCGCTTGGACGATCCGAGCCAACCGTGCAGAAGTTTCGGAAAAACAGGAGATTGCCATGGGTCCGCTTGAGGGTGTTCGAGTTCTGGAATTGGCCGGTATTGGGCCCGGCCCATTCGCCGGCATGATGTTGGCCGATATGGGAGCCGAGGTCATTCGTATCGACCGCTCCGGTTCGGTTCGTGGCGGCGACCCGGCGGCGCCTCCCGCCGACGTGTTGGGTCGCGGCCGCCAATCCATCGGTATCGATCTCAAATCCGACGAAGGCCGCGAGCTCGTTCTCGAGATGGTCGAGAGCGCCGATGTCATCTTCGAAGGTTTCCGCCCGGGCGTGGCCGAACGTCTTGGTGTTGGCCCGGACGAATGTCTGGCCCGTAACCCCAAGATCGTTTACGGACGTATGACCGGCTGGGGCCAGGAAGGTCCCTATGCCCACGCCGCTGGTCACGACATCAACTACATCTCTCTCGCCGGGGCGCTTGAACCAATGGGACGACGCGGCGAAGCTCCGGTCCCACCGCTCAACCTTGTCGGCGACTTCGGCGGCGGCGGAATGTTCCTTGCGTTCGGCATCGTGTGTGCGTTGCTCGAAGCAAAGCAGTCGGGCGAAGGCCAGGTTGTCGATGCCGCCATGGTCGATGGCGCCTCAACACTGATGGGCTTCTTTCACGGCTTCCGGGCCATGGGTATCTGGAACGACGAACGGGGCACCAACCTGCTCGACAGCGGCGCCCACTTCTACGACGTCTATGAGACCTCCGACAACAAGTACGTGTCGCTCGGGTCTATCGAGCCGCAGTTCTATGCCGAACTTCTTGAGAAACTCGGGCTCAGCGATGACGCCGGGTTCCTCGATCAGAACAGCCGTAACAGCTGGCCTGAACTTAAGAGCCGTATCGGGGCCATCATCGCTGGTCGCACCCGCGACGAATGGGACGAGGTCTTTGCCGGATCCGATGTTTGTTATGCGCCGGTTCTGTCCATGGAAGAAGCCCCCCAACATCCGCATGCCAAGGCACGCGATGCGTTCATCGAACTTGCTGGCGTGACCCAGCCGGCTCCAGCCCCTCGATTCAGCCGCACCAAGCCGGTCGCCGAAAGTCCTGCCGCTCACGCCGGACAACACACCGACGATGTTCTTGTATCGATGGGCCTCGACGCCGCACGCATCGCCGCCCTCAGAGAATCCGGTGCAATCGCCTAAACTGCCGCTATGGCCACTGCAGTCTTCTTTCATGCCCACCCTGACGATGAGGCCATAGCTACAAGCGGCACGATGATGCTTGCCAAAGCAGCCGGGCACCGGATCGTGCTGGTGCTTGGCACCCGTGGCGAGCAGGGCGAGCCGGTCGAAGGCGTGCTGGCCGAGGGCGAGCGCTTGGGCGATCGTCGCACTGCCGAAACCATCGCGTCGGGCGACATTATCGGCGCCGACTTGGTGGTGTTTCTCGACTACGAAGACTCGGGGATGATCGACGAGCCGACCAACGACAACCCGGCTTGTTTTTGGCAGGCCGATGTTGAAGAGGCAGCCCAAAAATTGGCTGCGCTTCTTACCGAAGAGTCGGCCGATGTTTTGACCGTCTACGACAGTAACGGCGGCTATGGGCATCCCGATCACATCCAGGTGCACCGAGTAGGGATCCGAGCCGCCGAGTTGGCCGGGGTAAGCCGAGTGTTTGAGTCGACCATGAACCGAACTCGCATCCTCGATCAGATGAACGCAATGAACGAGGCAATGGGCGGCGGGGAACCCGGGGAGAGCGACGACGATCGAGCGAAGCGCGAGCAGGAGATTGCAGAACGTCGCGAGATGATGGAGAACGGCACGTTCGGCCTTCCCGAAGCAGAGCTCACACACCAGATCGATGTCTCCAGTGTCATCGATCGAAAGAAGCAGTCGATGATGGCCCACGAAAGCCAAATCGATGAAGAATCATTCTTTCTCCAGATGCCCGACGAAATGTTCGCCAACGCGTTCGGCAGCGAGTTCTACCGCGACCGCAGTTGGGTCCGTGGCGACGACGAGTTTCGAACGTCGCTGTTCGCCGATTGATGCGAAACCTTCATGAAGTCGGCGGCTGGATAGTCATCGTCAGTAACGGTTTGGTGGGGCTGTGGGCTCTTGCGGCTCATTGGTTCGAACAAGCTCGTCATCCAAGTCTGTGGGTGGCTACCGGGGGAGCGCAGATACTCGTGTTGCTGCAGGTCATGCTGGGTGTCTATCTCTTTGCCGCGAAAGATATCGAAGTCGAGCAGTTTCATATGTTCTACGGCTTCGTCACCATGATCACGGTGGGGCTGATTTACAGCTATCGCCATCAGCTCAAAGGACACTTGTACCTGCTGTATGGCGGCGGCGGACTCTTCATCATGGGGCTTGGTCTCCGGTCGGCCTTTTTGCAGGGATAGACCGGTCGAGGTCGAGGTGCGGCGGCGGGGTCGATGTCGGGCCGTCTGGCGGCACGACTTTTCAAACCAAACGTCTTCGTTTTCTTTGGTTTCGGGGTGCCGATAGGTCAAACGACTTGTAGTCCGGAGGGGACGCTCCGGGCGCAAGTCCTTCCCAATTGAACCTCTCCGCCAACACTCGACACTCCGCGAACTCGGTCAAAGGCGACACCGCCGATGATCCAGCTGTTGTTCGGTCGCGCCCGGTCGTGCTGTTCGACCAGGATCTCGATTTCACCGAACTTCCCGACTATCCAACCGTCGGCGGCGATCCGGACCTGATTCGGCCGAGTGATGGTGAGCTGATCGCTGAACCCGGTCGGCTGCTCTTCCCGACCGCTCTCACGATGGATACCAAGTCGATCGTTACCTTCGACGCTGATGAACTCGCACGCAGGGCGCAATGGACCAGCGACGAAGTCGGACGCAAGGCGTTCACCCCCAAGCAGATGAAGAAGCGCGATCGTCGATTGCGGTTGCGTCAGATCCAAGCGTTGCTGGCATTTGTGTTCGTGATCGCTGGAGTCATGGTCCTCGCCACGATGACCGGCGAGTTTCGTCTTGGCTGGTACGGCGTTGTTGCGGTGTCGTACCTCGGTATCAAGATCGCTATGGCCACCGCGTACCGGCCGTACACCGGGACGATCAAGCCAGGTCGGGTTGCCGTGGTCGTGCCGCTTTACAACGAGGATCCCGAGGTGGTCGAACAGAGTATCCGCAGCATTCTCCGCCAGACCCGACCCGTCGACGAGATTTGGGTTATCGACGATGGGTCGTCGGACAGCGCTGGCGTCGAGCGGGCACAACGGATGCTCGCCTCGATCCCCACCGGGTATGTCTACGTGCTTCGAGAGAACCGCGGAAAGCGGTTCGCTCAAACCGTTGCGTTCGAACGGTCCACCGCAGACATCTTTGTGACGATTGACAGCGATACCGTGCTCGATGTGCGGGCCGTCGAAGAAGGCCTCCGGGCAATGAGCGACCCGCATGTCTACGGAACAACGGCCAATGTCCGTGTGCTCAACGCCGACAAGAACTTACTGACCCGGCTCATCGACCTGCGCTATGCCAACGCCTTCATGTACGAACGGGCCGCCTACAGCACCTTTGATTCGGTACTGTGCTGCTGCGGAAGTCTGAGTTTCTGGCGCCGAGAAGTGATTCTCGACAACATTGTCGACTACGTGAACCAGTCGTTTTTGGGCGTGCCCGTGGGTTACGGCGACGACCGCCGACTCACCAACTATGCGCTTCAACGAGGCGCGGTGCGGTTCCAAGAAACGTCGATTGCGTACACCGTCGTGCCCGAGCGGTTCAATCATTTCGTTCGTCAACAGACCCGTTGGAACAAGTCGTTCTTCCGCGAGTCGCTGTGGGTCATGAAAAACTTCAGTCCGCGCCGAATGGCGTGGTGGCTGTCGGGAGCCGAACTCTGCCTTTGGCTCGTGTTCTCTCTCACCTTGGTGCTGGCGTTGCTTTGGCGCCCCGTCGAGAGCGGCATCGCCCTCTACCACTACTACGTGGGCTTTCTGGCGCTCATGGCCTATGCCCGGTCGGTGCGGTTCATCGGTGCCGCCCAGAAGGAACCGATCCTTCGCCAAGTCATCACCTTTGTGCTTGCGCCGCTCTACGGGCTGCTCCACATCGTGGTACTCATCCCGTTGCGGCTGCACAGCATCTCGTCGATCCGAGATGGCGGCTGGGGGACAAGGGAGACGGTCGAGGTCACCGTCGACTCGGACTAGCTCCTGAGTGGCCTGGGTTGCGACTGGCCTGGGTTGCGACTGGATCGCGTCAGGTTGGTATCAGTAGCGTGTGGACATGGATCTCGATGGTGCTCGAATTGGTGCAGCGATGAGCAGTTTCCTTTTGGGAGCGCTTGTTGTCCGCCTGATTTCTCAGGGGCAAACGCCAGTGCGCATTCTCATCGAGTGTGTGCTGATCGGTGCCGTGGTGTACCTGCTGACCGTGGTGGTTCGCCCGCCAAGGGACTCCTCAGGCCAACAAAGGCTTCAATCGCTCGACGTTGAGACCGAGGACCCGCAGGCCATGAGTCAGTCGGTTGCTTCGCCTGCCTCGGCGACGGTTCCCGAGGCGATGAACGCATCGATCTCGGCATCGGACTTGCCTAACTGACGCAGCACCTCGCGGGTGTTGGCGCCGAGTTCAGGTGCCGAAGAGCGCGGCTGCCACGGGGTCTCGGAGAAATCGGCTGGCGATGCGACCATGGTCGATGTTGCGGCGCCATCAGGTACCTCAACCAATCCGCCGGCGGCGGTGAATTGTGGGTCGGCGATGAGATCCTCGAGCGAGTTGACGGGTGCCCAGAAGAGCTCGGGTTCGTCGGCAAAAATGTCGGCCCATTCGTCGCGGGTCTTGGTAAGAAATATGGCGTCGAGTTCGGCGATGAGTTCGCGGGCATTCACTGCTCGGTTCATAATGCTCGACCACCGCTCATCTTCGGCCCATTCTGGGTGGCCAACGGCACGGGTTAGGGGCGCCCAGTGGCGTTCCATATCGATTCCAACGATCCAAAGTCGCTTGTCGTCTTTGCAGAGATAGTTGTTGGCGGTGGGGTTGCGGGCACCCTCGCGCAGCGGGGTATCGAGGGTCACGCCCCACATGAGTGCGATGTTGAGGTCGAATCCGATCTGGTAGGCACCCATACGGGTCAGCGAGGTCGACACCAGTTGGCCAACTCCGGTCTTTTCGCGGTGGAGTAAGGCGGCCGATACGGCGCCCGCGGTAGCGAGCCCAGTTGCGTGGTCGCCCATGCCGCCGCGCTGGAAGGGCGGGTCGCCGCCGGGCTGTGTAAGGAGGTGAGCGAGGCCCGAATATGCCCAGTAGGCGGCGATATCGAAGCCGGGCCGGTTGGCCTCGGTGCCTTCGCGTCCGTAGCCCGTGATCTGGGCATAGATCAGATTCGGAAAGAGTTCGTGCAACGATTCGTAATCGAGTCCCAGGCGCTCGAGTGCAGCGGAACGGATGTTGGTGACAAACACGTCGGCTTCGGCGATGAGCTCGCGGGCGAGACCAGGTCCATCGTCGGTGGTGAGGTCGATGACGACGCCGGATTTGCTGCGGTTGTCGAGTTCAAAGACCGGGTTATTCGGCATCTCGCTGCCCAGCATCTTGCGGAACACACGCGAGGGGTCGCCTTGGGGCGGCTCGATCTTGATGACGTCGGCACCCCAGTCGCCCAGGATTCCGGCGGCGGCAGGTCCGGCGACCCATACGCCGAGTTCGACGACCTTTATGCCAGCAAGTGGTCCAGCCATGATGTCCCCCAAGAAACGAGTCGAGACATCGTTTTAGCGTTCGGGAGCGTCAGGAGCGAGTCCTAGGTGCTTAAGCGGCTTGTGTCTGTGCGGGTGGTGCCGCCTGGCCGGCTGGGAGCGCGGCAGGTTGTGCTGCTGGTTGTGCTCGGGGCGCATGCTGCGGGGCGGGCTGCGCCTGCGGCGGTTGGGCCTGGGCTTGGACCGGCTGGGGCTGGGGCTGGGCCGGAGATTGGGGCTGGGGTATCGGAGCGGCCGCAACGGCGCGGGCGGGAGCGGGAGCCGCAGCAGCAGGTTGGCTTCTGGCTTGCATCCGACTCTCGATGTCTGCAGCGCTGAGCGGCTTCTCGATGATGTACCCCTGAATACGCTCGACGCCGAGCTCTACAAGGCGGTCGAGCTGGCCGACGGTTTCGACGCCTTCAGCCACCATCACCAGGTCGAGCGCCTTGGCGAGCGAGGTGATGGCTTCGATGATCGCTTGGTCGACGCCTGGTTGTTCGAGGCCGTCGACGAACGACTTGTCGATCTTGAGGTAGTCGACCATATCGAGACGTTTCACGTAACTCAGCGAGGAACGGCCGGTGCCGAAGTCGTCGATGGCCAGGCTGACGCCCAGTTCTTTTAGGTCACGCAGAACCGAGAGTGCGCTGTCGAGATGGTCGATCACCAAGTCTTCGGTGATCTCCAAGGTGAGGCGCCATGGTTCGAGGCCCGACCAGTCGAGGATTTCCTTCACGGTCTTGGCGAAGTTGGGGTCGACCAGTTGGCGCTCGGCAACGTTGACGCCCATCGTGACCGGGCTATCTTTCCAGTAGGTGCGGGCCCAAACCGAGGCCTGAGCGCATGCTTCTCGAAGGACGAGTTCGCCGATACCCGACATGAGTCCAGCTTCTTCGGCAACGGGGAGGAAGTCGTTGGGGCCTACCCACCCGACGCCTCCACGGTTCCAGCGAACAAGCGCCTCAAACGAGGTGAGCTGTTTGGTTTTGCCATCGACGATGGGTTGGTAGTGAACGTCGAGTTCTCGTGCGGCCACCGCGATGCGCAGCGCCCGTTCGGTATCGAGACGTCCCAACGCAACCTGGCGCTGTTCCTCATCGAATACGGCGTAGCCGGTGCGGCCTCGCTTGGCTCGGTACATCGCGGCATCGGAGTCTCGGACGAGTTCTTCGCTTGTTCGCTGCTGCGCAGAGTTTGTTGTGGCGATACCGATACTTGGCACGACGACCAACTCGCCAGAACCGAGCGGCACTGGACGTTCGAACGCCGCCAAGATCTGGCGAGCGATCTGGACGACCGAGTGGGTGTTGACAAGACCGGGGCAGACCACCACGAACTCATCGCCACCGAAACGAGCGACGAGGTCGGTCGATCGAACCGCAGAGACGATTCGTTCGCCAACAGCGCGAAGAAGCTGATCGCCGGTGTCGTGGCCCATCGTGTCGTTGATGACCTTGAAACGGTCGAGGTCGAGGAACAACACGCCGAGCGTGGTTTTGTCCTGGCGGGCTTTATGGACGGCGGTTTCGAGGTGTCGAACAAGGCCGACGCGGTTTGGGAGCCCGGTGAGGGTGTCGTGGTTGGCCTGAAACTCATGCTTGCGCATGTGCTCATGGGTGGAGCGGCCCATCCGTCGCTGGAGTTGGGCGGCGGCGCCCGAGACCAAAGCGATGGCCGAACCGGTGACGGCAAGCATGCCGCGTTCGCCGCTGCTGGTGTTGAAGATCCACGGGAGGGTATAGAACAGAAGCAGGGTCGCCAAGAGACCAGCGGTGATCACGGTCCAATGGGACGTCACCAGCCGATCTATTACTTTGCGTCCCGAGAAGTTCATAGGGAAGACATCGGCGCCTTCGGGACCTCGGTTAACCCAAAATGATGCGGGCCAGAAAGAAACCCGAGCACCGTGTTGATGCAAAGATTCGTTCATGGGTGAACTACGTGAGCTTGTTACTGGAATCGATTTTGGCGAAGGGCCTCGGTGGCACGAGGGGCGTCTGTGGTATTCGGACTTCTATCAACACGAGATTCGGGCCGTCGATCTCGACGGAAACCAAGAAGTGATGGTCGGAGCCGATGTTCTTGGCGACCGGCGGCCAAGCGGCCTCGGGTGGATGCCCGATGGTTCCCTTCTTATCGTTTCTATGGTCGAGCGAGAGGTAGTGCGGCTTGACACCAGCGGGATGCTCTCCCAACACGCCGATTTGTCGTCGATCGCTACCGGGCATTGCAACGACATGGTTGTTGACGCCGCTGGCCGGGCGTATGTCGGGAACTTTGGATTCGATCTCGACTCGGGGGAATCACTGGTCACCGCTGCTTTGGCGCTCGTGCAAGCTGATGGAGCGGTATCGATTGCGGCCGATGAGCTCCGTTTCCCCAATGGGGCGGTGATTTCCGCGGACGGATCAACGCTGATCGTGGGGCAGACCTTCGGGGGCGATTACCAGGCCTTCGATGTCGACCCCGATGACGGTGGGCTCTCGAACCGTCGCACGTGGGCGTCGATCGAAGGAACCGCACCCGACGGGTGTGCGCTCGATGCCGATGGTGCGATTTGGTTTGCCGACGCCGTTGGCAGTCGATGTGTGCGGGTGGCCGAGGGCGGCGAAGTGCTCGAGACGATCGATGTTGGTCAGCCCACCTATGCCTGCATGCTTGGTGGCGATGATGGCAAGACACTGTTCATACTGTCGTCCGACGGCGCTTCGCCCGATGAGTGCCGTGGTTCCGCCACCGGGAAGATTCGAGCAGTCGGCGTCGATTCGCCTGGCGCAGGCCGGCCCTGAGGGGCACGACGACTCTCGCTACTAGAGTCATTCGCCTCAGGTGGCATGAAAGGGGTCGAAGTACGCTAATCCTCAGACCGAGGAGTTTGTAGTGCTGAACAACCACGAC
Organism: uncultured Acidimicrobiales bacterium; assembly: GCA_937934655.1. GTDB lineage: Bacteria > Actinomycetota > Acidimicrobiia > Acidimicrobiales > SHLQ01 > CALLQB01. Next base: position 24,491 of record CALGZB010000036.1, read on the forward strand.
CAATTCGAACTTGACGATGATGCCTGTAGCGCATTGGATGCTGCCCATCAGATGGCGGGTTCGCTTGGTGATGACCAATGCGGAACCGAGCATTTGCTCTTTGGCGTTATGGCGAGCGCCGGCCCCGAAATGATCGAGCTTCAGGAGTTGTTTGCTCTTGATCCGCTCCGTATCGAGCGATCCATCCAGCGACTCTCCGAGCACCGTTTCTCTCTTGATGTTGCTGCTGATGCAACGTTGCCGCTTTCGGCCCGGGCGTCCAAGGCGCTTGCGACACTTCGTGCTGATGGAACCGGCCCAACCGGTCCCTTCGAGATGCTTCACGGCATGTTGCGCGATGATGCCTCGGGAGCCTGCCAGGTACTGCGGGCGCTTGGCGTGCGTCCCGAAGAAGTCCGACGACTTGCCGCATACGGCACCCGACATCTCTCTGAAGATCAAGTCGCAAACCTTATGGATGCACTCGACCGACGCACCGAAACCGAATTTCGTCCGTGGTGGGGGCCCCGTCCTGCCGCAACGATCGAAACGTTGGCCTTTGGCGAAGGCGATGGAAGTATGGAGGTCGCTCGAAGCGAATCCGCACTTGTTACGATTCGAACCCTTGCGGTGACCGATCATGGCTTTGGCCTCACCATGTCGATCGAGTCGCTTTCTCCCTGGCTCCTTCCACCGGTGCTCCAGCCGAGTGAAGTCTTGATTCCTGGTTCCCGTCCCGAACATGTCAGTGGCCCCGAGGTACTCGAGGTGGAACTGGCGTTTGAAGACGGCACGACTATCTCGAATCGGATTCCGGCTCCACGCTGGGATGGAAGTGCTCCAGACGACTCGCAGCTCATGTATCTGGGGCACCGCGCCGAGATCGTGGCATTCAACGACCGTCGCCGAAACGAGAAGCGCACGATTACCTCTGACTGGTGGGCGTGGCCATTGCCGTCAGGCGGTCCGGTCGAGGTCCGTGTTACGTGGCCCGCTGAGTCGATCCGGGGAGCAGCCTCGTTCGATAGTGGTCCGCTGTTGAGTGCCGCAAACGAACTCGAGCGCGGCGCGTAGTTCTCGGCAAGCCGCGTAGCTCTCGGCAAGCAGAGCGAAACTTGTTGAGTTTTTTGCTCAGGTAGCCGCTCGGGGACTCCGATGCTCTATTCGTGGAGCTTCGAACCGACGAACAGCGAGTTGTAGATCTAGCCGATGAATTCGGCATCACGATCTCCGAGACTCTCGCGCTGTGCAAGATGTTTGACATCCCAGCGCCCTACGGCTCATCGGTCATCACGCCTGCTGGTGCAACCCTCCTTCGTGGGTTGGCCCGTGGCGAAATCAAGCCTGAATCGGTCGATAGCGACACACTTGCTGAGGCACGAGGACCGAGCTACCAAGCAGCAAATTCTGCCGGCAGTACCTCGATGAGTTCCGATGCGGCAAGCATCAGCGGCACCGTGACAGCCGATGAGCGCTCTATTTCTGAGGTTTCCGAGGTTTCCGAGGTTTCCGAGAGCTCCGATGGCTTTGATCACCTTCGCGGAAACGACTCTGGAACTGATGACGGCACCTCTCCTGCCGGATCCGACAGCGACAGCGATAGCGACTACGACTACGGCGACCCGGCGGACTACGACTCCTACGGCGTGGCCGGACTCGATGACTTCCCGTCAAAGGGAACGGTTGCGCAACGCACGTCGGCAAAAGAGAACCCGGTAGCAGCACCGGCTATCCCGGTGCCGGCATCGCCTGGGATCACCCGGGGTGAGTCAACAAGCTCACTGGCGGGTGGAACACCGAAGATCGATCGGGGAGCCGAACGTCGAGCCGCTGCCGAGCGACGCCAAGAACGCGCAAACTCCGAGAAGAACCGGAGAGGAAACAGCAATACTCGGGGCGGACGGGAAGCAAAAGAGGACCGACGCGAATACGACCCCACCAAACTTCGGGCCGAGTACGACGACATCGACAAGTATGTTCCCAAGTGGCTCAAGTACATCGCTCTCGTCACGATCGCTGTCTTCGGGTTCCTCGCCTACCAACTCTTCTTCGGCGGAACTCCTGACGTCGCCAACGATGGCCCTCAGCAGACGCCGCTCTATTCGCCCGGTGAATGCTTCAACGCCGATATCGCTCTGTGGATCGACACGATGGTTCCCACCGCTTGCGCTGGCGAACATGATGGCGAGGTCTTCGACGTGTACACCTTCATCTCTCCGGTCGGTAGCGAGTACCCCGACCCATCCACGCTGACGAGCCAAGCTCGTCAAGCCTGTCGGGGCACCTTTGCTGCCTATACCGGCGAGTCGAGTATCGCCTCGGACTACCGGATCGGCGTGAGCTTGCCCTCATCGATCGACTGGGCCAAAGGAAACCGACTTGGTTACTGCGGCATCGTTTCTGGCGACGGAACTCAAATCACCGGGTCGGTAGCCAAGGGCTGACCGCCGGCTGTGCCGGCGGTGGGTTCACCCTCCGTCGGTTCAGCAACTACGTTCTCCACGAAACAAACTCGTGAGGAGAAGTAGTGACCGCAGAGTCAGGTACGGGAAGTTGTGAAGGTCGCGTAGCGATTGTCACCGGAGCGGGACGCGGACTCGGACGAGCCCACGCACTCGAGTTGGCGGCCGAGGGCGCAAAGGTCGTCGTAAACGATCTTGGGGTTGGACGCGAAGGCGAAGATGCTTCGGAACTGTCACCTGCCGAATCGGTGGTGGCCGAGATCGAAGCTATGGGCGGCCAAGCCGTTGCAAATGGCGCCGATGTCGCCGACTGGGAGCAATCCGGTGCCATGATTCAGCAGGCCATCGATACCTTCGGCAAGCTCGACACCTTGGTATGTAATGCCGGGTTCCTTCGCGACCGGATGCTTGCGGGAATGAGCGAAGAAGAGTGGGACCTGATGATGCGAGTGCACCTGAAAGGTCACTTCGCTCCTGCTCGCCATGCGATCGCCTACTGGCGCGACATGGCGAAGGCCGGCGAAACCATCGACGCCCGGGTGGTAAACACCAGTTCAGGCGCTGGACTCAATGGAAGTATCGGCCAGGGCAACTACGCCGCAGCCAAGGCCGGAATCGCTCTGCTCACCATTCAGCAGGCGGCCGAGTGGGGACGGTATGGCGTGAAGGTCAATGCGGTTGCGCCCGATGCTCGAACCCGAATGACTGCAGGCATCTTCTACGCCGAGGAAGCGCCGGACGGTTGGGACGACAAAGATCCGGGCAATGTGTCACCACTGGTGTGTTGGCTTGCGAGTGATAGCTGCGATGTTTCAGGCCGAGTGTTTGAGTCATCCGGTGGTCAACTCAACGTGTGCGATGGTTGGCAAAAAGGTCCGATCGAGTCGGTTGGCGAGCGCAAAATGTCGGTAGCCGAAGCGGGAGACCTCGTGCAGAAGTCGATCGCTGGTGCTCCAGAACCCGCACCGGTTCACGGGGCTCAGTAATCCGCCAAGAAGCGGCGAAGGGTCGTCTCCGGCCGGATGAGCGTGCCAGTTCATCAATTTTGGGGTAAATGAACATTTGACGCGACGGGTTCCTCGAGTTTTACGTCGGGAGGGTGAGAGACATTTGTCTCATCACCCCCCAACTCACTGGAGTACCCACTATGAATCCTGGAAAAGAACTGGCGGCCGAGTTCATCGGCACATTTTGGTTAGTGCTTGGCGGCTGTGGTGCTGCAGTACTTGCCGCTGGCTGGGGCTATGGCGATGACGCCACGCCCGACCTTGGTATTGCCTTCTTTGGCGTAAGCATGGCCTTTGGTCTTACCGTTGTCACCGGCGCCTACGCCGTTGGCCATATTTCTGGCGGGCACTTCAACCCGGCCGTATCGATTGGCCTTGCAGCCGGCGGGCGTTTCAACCCAGCCAAGCTGCCTGGCTACATCATTGCTCAGGTCTTGGGCGGCCTTGCCGCCGCCGGAATCATCTACATCATTGCGTCCGGACAATCCGATTGGGTTATCAACCCAGCTGGTGAGACGAACGCAGGTGCATTTGCTACCAACGGCTACGACGACCTTTCGCCAACCGGCTACAGCATGGTCGCCGCACTGGTAACCGAAATCGTCCTTACCGCAATGTTCCTGATCATCATCATGGGCGCTACTGCAAAGCGTGCCGCAGCAGGGTTTGGTGGCCTCGCCATCGGTCTCGGCCTCGTGCTGATTCACCTCATCTCGATTCCGGTCACCAACACCAGTGTGAATCCAGCTCGTTCGACGAGTCAGGCCATCTTCGCTGGTGGCGACTACATCGCTCAGCTCTGGCTCTTCTGGCTTGCTCCCATCGTGGGCGCAGTAATCGGTGCCGTGATTTACCGCGGCCTGATCGACAGCAACGAAGACATCGCCGTTACGGCGTAGGTTCCGCTGCGGCCCGGCGAAACGCCGAGGCCACCGCATCGGTAGCTGACTCGGGACGAACCCCGAGTTGTTGCATCTGAAAAACGAAGGCGTCGGCTGCATTTTGTAGCCGGCGCCTTTGTTCGTCCAGGGCTTCGGAGTGTGGCGGGTCTTGGGCAACGAACGTTCCCCGTCGACCCTGGGCGGTAACAATGCCGTCGGCTTCGAGCTCTCGGTAACACCTTGCAACGGTGTTTGGGGCGAGCCCAACGGCGGTGGCCAAGGTTCGGATCGTGGGGAGCCGAGCGCCGGGCTGGAGCAACCCGACGGCCACCATGACGGCGATTTGGGCCCGAACCTGCTCGAAGGTGGGAATCGGGGAGTCGCGGTCGAGACGGATAACTAGCCGGCGCGGACGGCCGATGTGGTCGATGGCCTCAACGGTCGCTGGATGTCGGTTTGCCATAGTATGAACGTGGGTCTGCGCTGGATGAATTTTGTGTGTTGTGTTGCTACAAAGTTCAGAACGTGTGAACGGAGTGTTGCAATTGCAACGTTGTCGATGAATCGTTTCCAAGGTTCGTGCAATACAAAGGTGAAGTTGCTACAACTGTCTCATGAAACTTATCACCGCAGTAATCAAGCCATTCAAACTCGATGACGTCAAGGATGCCCTCGCCGATATCGGCGTCAACGGCATGACCGTTTCTGAGGTCCAAGGCTTTGGACGTCAGGGCGGCCACAGCGAGACCTACCGGGGAACCGAGTACAAAGTGCTCTTTACCCCAAAGACCCGGGTCGAGATCGTCGTCGACGATGGAGCCGCTGACCAGGCCGTGGATACGATCGTCAACGCCGCTCGGACCGAAAAGATCGGCGACGGCAAAGTATGGGTAACCGATGTTGGTTCCCTCACCCGAATTCG
>CALGZB010000037.1 GCA_937934655.1 uncultured Acidimicrobiales bacterium
CCCAGCGCTTCGTCAGAACAACTCCAAAAGCCATGCTCACCGTGCCGGCAACCGCAGCAGCGATGCCCACCGGGTCGAGCTGGGCAGCCGGACCGAGAACCAGCATCGCCACCCCGGCCATACCAGCCAAACCGGCGACTACTAACCGCCTCGTAAAAGCCTCGCCGAGCACGAGAGCAGCGAGACCCGCCGCGACGAGTGGTTGGATCGCTCCAGCTGTCGCCGCTACCCCACCCGGCAGACGAAACGCAGCAACGAACAAAAATCCAAAGAACGCGCCGATGTTCAACACGCCGAGTAGGACCGACCGCCACCACCACGCTCCGGAAGGCAACCGGCGGGACCAAAGGACAAACCCTACGCCCACTGGTAACGCTCGCACGACAGCAGCGAGAAGAGGCCTTCCGGAGGGCAAGAACTCGGTCGCGACGATGTAGGTGGTCCCCCATAAGGCAGGGGTAATTGCAGTCCGAACCGCCACCGTAATATCTCTTGACATGAAGATACTTTGCATTGGATGTACTTTGCGTTGCATTTACCTTGATGTCAAGAGATAATCGGAGTGTGTCTCATCCCGATCAGACCGATAGCGGCTCCGACCATGTCGACCATGTCGACCATGTCGACCATGTCATTGATCAATGGAACCGAGAGCGGCCCGATCTGGACGTGTCTGCCATGGCCATCATCGGCCGGATCGGACGTCTCGAAAAGACCATCCAGCCCCGACTCGATGCTGTTTTTGCCCAACACGACCTTGAGTCGTGGGAGTTTGACGTTCTGGCCACACTACTCAGGAACGGCGCACCGCATCAGTTGACTCCCGGCGAACTGATCGCATCTATGATGATCACTTCTGGAACCATGACCAATCGGATCGACCGACTCGAACAGCGCGGCTTTGTTACCAGAACGGTAAGCCAAATTGACGCCCGCAAGAGGCTAGTCAAGCTCACGACATTGGGTAGAGAAAAGGCGGACGCCGCTTTGATCGACCACGTTGCAAACGAATCCAAACTGGTCAGCGCTCTTAGTGCAAGGCAGCGAACTGAACTCACTAAGCTTCTGCGCCTACTCAGCCCCAGAGACCGAAGCGACCCATAGGCCACGCCACGGCACAACGTTGTTCACGTAGGGATTACCCCTCGAGCGCGGCGAGAAGGTGCCGTGCCATGAGATCTGGATGGTCGACGGCTGTCCAGTGGCTTGCGTCCTCAAGTTCGTGCTGTCGGAAGGTCTGATTCGATAGCCATACAAGAGAGTCGGCTGGCATGTTTTCTGGGTTGTGGAGGAACTGGACGTTCGGTGCCGAGGATTTGAGAACTTCACCAGGGTGGTGTGCGTGAGACCAGCGGTTTGTGTCGCAGCCAGGTTCCCAGATTGATTGCGGGTCGGCCAAGGCAACTTGATCTCGGTAACGGGTGATCGTTGGATTGCCCTCAGGCCGTCGCGTTGTACGTAGCGAAGTGGCCTTTGGTCGGGAACCGGGTTGGGTCTCCGGTGAAACAATCAAAGACTGCGATACCAGCGTCGCCAACTTCGAACGAGCGATCGGAATGACCGACGACCAAGAAACCATCAACGGACTACTCACACGCATAAAACGAACCAGAGCAGAACGCACAGGCGGCGAAATCCGACTCCGACGAGTCACCACCGGCCGCGGCATGACCGAAGAAGAGATCAGCGACGTCGTCAACAGCCTCGCCGATGCCATCGCCCTACTAGCCGATGCAGCACCCGAAGACCGCCGCCGAGTCTACGAAGCCGCCCAACTCGAGATGCTCTACGACCATGGAAACCACCGGGCGCAACTGTCCGTTGCCCCGAGGGTTTCTGGTGGTGTCGGAGGGGGGACTTGAACTGCTCATGGGCGGTTCCGATTGGTTGCGAATTCTCTAGGAATCCGCGTGTTCAAAGGGCTTTCAGGACTCAGGCGTTCCGATGAGTTACGGCGATTCCGCCCGTTTCTGGGAATTCTGATGACATCGTGATGACAAGCGACACAGCTCAATCGACCGGCTGCACCGTCGGAGCGTTGCCGGCCCAGAATGCCTCCACCCCTCGCCACCAACGGCGGCTCTCCGGACCAAGGTGCGGCTCGAATACTGAATGGTCGAGGCCGGCGTGTCCGGCACTCGTCTGGACCCCTTCGATGTAGCCGATCGTCGCGAGTTCCTTGACGTACGGGTCACCATAAAGGTGCAGCTGCTCGACAACACTGAAGAAGCCAGCCACTTGGGATTCCCAGTTGTCCAGCTGCAACTCAACTACGTGACGGCTCAGGTCACCCGCATCCAGGTAGTGCAGGCGACCGTCCGGCGAGCCCTCATCGACATTCTCCGCTTCGATCTCCCACCACTTCGGGAGGAACCTCGGACAGACACGAAGAAGCAGAGGCATCACGTCTCGAGCGCCGATCAGCGAGGGGTTGGAGTCAGCGCGGAGGCTCATCGCCTTCAGTGCGCTTGTCGCCTGGTCGACGACGGACTCGGCCGCCTGACGGATCCGTTGTTCCGCCTGGGACCTGGCAGCGCCGACGCTGCCTTCCCATTCGTCGTAGAGCTGGAGCATGTCCGAAGGCTCCGTCCCCGGCACTATTCCGGTGAGTTCCCAAAGTGGCCAAATCGCTGCGGCTCCCGGCCCTGGTTCGATAGCCGTTTCAATGATTGCCGATGCCAAGGTTCTCGCATGGATCCACCCAGCATGCGACGAGCTATCTGGCACGACCCCAAGCTCAATGCACGCTTGGTCGAAGAGCGCCAATACCTCGTCTCTCCGAAGTTCCGCACGGCCATTGGGGAGCATCGCCAGTTCGAGTAGCGACGGCACCTCGACCCCTTCGCTGATCAGTCTCGTTGCGAACTCCACCACATCCTCTGGGTAGAGCTGGCCCACGATCTTTGCTGCTGCGGCGGCGAGGACCTCCCTCCGCTGGTCCTGATTCACAATCCCGCTCCGAGCATCAGCCCTAGCGACGCCGACGCTTGCCGTGACAGTTCGGGTGAATCGGCAAGCTTCCCGAGCAGGTTGCTCTCACGCTTGCTCAGGTCCGCGTTGGCCCGATCGTTTGCGCCCAGAAGCCTCGCTAGTGAGTCGAAGTCACGCAAGTGCTTCGCGCGACTCGCTGCGGATTGCGATGAGATCTTGACCACCGCGGCCGCCTTGCCGAGAAGCGCGCCGACAAGATCGGGCCTACGGATCTGCGCCGACGCTCCCCCAGCCTCCACCCTTACTACGCCGCATCGGTGGAACGCCTGGCTCGTGCCTGGGGCTTCAATCGTTCGACCCGATCCCAACGTTAGTTGAACGCGCCTGCCCACGTTGTCCGGAGCGAGCACGTCGATGGACTGCCGTTCGAGCTCGTGCAGGAACACCATCTGACCACCGACCAGCAACCAGTTCTGCCCGAACGCCGGAGCGAGCTCGACAAGCGCGGCCCACGACTCAGCCTGTCCGCCCGACAGCGACGGCAACACGATCACGGGCTGATCAATCATGAGCTTCGATCAGGTTCTCGGCTGCGACCCAGTGCCGTGGGTCGCCAGACTCCATCAGGTCCAGCGCTACAGCAGCACGTGGAGCCAAGCGCACACCTGCTTCTGTCTGGTCGACCGCTACACCGTCAACGAGCGACCACACATCATCGGGCACGACTCGAAGAACCACGCCACCGAGCTGATCGGGAACGGCAGCGACGAGTGACCGAAGTTCATCGTGCAGCGATGCAGACACATACAGATCGCTCTCGGCGCCCCCAGCTTGCAGTAACTCGCCCAAGTCGATCGCTGCGGCTGCCCCACTGACCAGTGCCCCGTCGTCCCCCGACACGAATGCGAGATCGGCGGCGCTCATCTCGTAACGATGCACCTCTCCCCTGTTCCGATACCGACTGACATTCGACAGATCGACTGCACCTGAAGCGATGGACTCCCAGGCACTTCGAGCGCTCAGCGGACGACCACGACGATTCGACACGTGCCGTCGGGCGTCGATCGAATCGCGCGGAACCGCCCACGCATTGCCGAACCTGACGCCTGGCAAGTCACCCGCAACGACGAGCTGGCGGACGCGCTCAGGCGACACGCCAAGAAGCGCAGACGCATCCGCGAGCGAGAGCAGGTCCGAAGCCATATGGAGTATATATTGGAGTTCTCCAATATATACAACCAATGGTTCGTTCCGACACCACGCCCACTCGTCGCTCGAGGACGACAGGCTGATGACTAAGCGAGGCGTGACAGTACATTCAGGTGATGACTCACCAACCGAGCCACGAACGCGAGGAACGGGCACCCACCCCAATCGAGCGTGCGATCCTTGCCCTTCTCCTTGAGAAAGACGGACCTGGGTTTGCGGAGTACCGCACACAGGTTGAAGCGGTGTCCGTCCGCTCGAACTGCGAGTGCGGTTGTGGTTCGATAGCGCTCAAACCCGACCCTATGGTCTCTTCGAGGGCCGCCAGCGGACTCCCGACGGTCGTGGCTGATGCCAACGTGATCCTGCCCGATGAAATAGTCGGTGGAATCATCCTCTTCCAAGAGGACGGTTTCCTGGCCCACCTCGAAATCTGGTCAGTAGCGGACCCGTTGCAGTTCCCGGCTATTGAACACGTCGCGCTGAGCGGCATCTGAGGGCTCCGAACTCGCCAGATAAGGCAACTGCCTGACGCCACCAAACTCTTCGGTCCGCACGCGCTAACTCGGTCCCTGGCTTGTGTCGGAACGGAAGACGTCGAGATACAACTGCAGGTCCTAGCGGACCTGCAGTTGATGACACCGCTGACGCATTAACGGTAGGCGGGTCACGCAAACCGGTAGGTGTAAACGAATCACCGGTAGGTGACAAATTGCTCCGATGCACCCCGCCTACCGGTCGCTTTCACAACAAAAGCCTGATGACATCGTGATGACAAAAGACACAAAACGAGCGATTCCGGAGCCCTGAAGCCCCGGAATCTCAACAATCTTGCTGGTGTCGGAGGGGGGAATTGAACCCCCACGCCCTAACGGGCACAGGCACCTTAAGCCTGCGCGTCTGCCAATTCCGCCACTCCGACGTGACACCGGATGCGTCCGGCACGAGGCGTAACTATATCGGCATTCGTAGGCCACAAGGCCACACCGGAGCAGAATCCAAAAAACTACTTAACCGCCCGTACCCATATGTCCGATAAAGGATCTATGGCAGAAACTACGTCGAACCCCACGGTGCTGGCCCGCAAGATGGTCGCGTCCGTCCTCGACACCTGCCCTGGCGTCACGGCTCTGATCGAAACCGACGGCACAATCGTCTGGGCTGGCGGAACCCTTGAAGAGACCACCGGCTTCGCTCTGAGCGAGATTCGTGGCGTAAACCTCCGCGACATTCTTCACCCGAACGACGCCGACGCCGCAGCATCGATGTTCGTCGACGCGTTAGAAGACCCGTCGACGTCGACGCGTCCCAGGAGCTTTCGCATCGTGTCTCGTGATGGCGAAACTCGATGGGTCGAAGTGCAATGCCAGCTGTTGGAAGAATCGCCAACCGGCCGCCCCTCGGTAACCCTCTGGGCCCGCGACATCACCAACGAGATGCGCGACACCGATCGCAACGTTGCAGCCGGCCTTGTCGACGAACACAGCGGCCTCGCAACCGAGCCACTGTTTATCGACCGTCTCACCCAGCTGATCGCCTTCGGCGCCGATGACCGCCACCACATCGAAGTTATTCACGTCGATCTCGGCCTCGACGAAACCATCAAGCTCTACGGCCCCCGTGCGGTCGAAGCGATCATGCCGCAGATCACCGAGCGCATGAAGACCGAACTCGGCGCTGGCGACACTGCAGGAATCCTGAAGCCCGGCCATATTGGATTCGCCCGACGGGTATCCAACCAAACCAAGAGCGAAGCCAACGCCCGCACCTACGCCGCCACCCTCACCGGCAGCTACGAGATGGGCACCGAACAGATCATGGTGGAGCCTGTTGTGGGCATCGCCACTGGCCCGTCAAAGATGGCCAGCGACGCAATCACCCTGATGCACCGAGCATCGATGGCGGCCGACCGAGCCAAGCGCCGCAACACCCACTCCGTCGTGTTCAACGACGCCAGCTTCGCCAACGGCAGCGACCAAACTACCTCGATGCTCAAGCGAGCAGTGGCCGAAGGCCAACTCCACCTTCACTACCAGCCAATCGTTCACACCGAGACCCGCCGAGTAGTCGCAATCGAAGCGCTTCTCCGTTGGCGCCACCCTGACAAGGGCATGCTCAACCCCCTCGACTTCCTCGAGGCAGCAGAGCGCAGCGGCATGATCATTCCGCTTGGCGCCTGGGTGGTGCAGCAAGCTTGCGAAGACCTCCGCATCCTCCAAATGCAGGGCTTCAACGACCTTCATGTCAGCGCCAACTTCTCCCCCACCCAGGTCATGGACTCTCGTTTCAAAGAGATGATCTGCCAGGCAATTGCGAAGTCGGGTGTCGACGCAAGTCGCCTCAACCTCGAACTCACTGAAGGTTCGATGGCCCAAGACTCGGCAGCCGTCGACGCAGCGCTCAACGAAATCGCCAAGACCGGCGTCAACATCACCATTGATGACTTCGGTGTTGCTTCGACTCCGATTCGCCGTCTCCGCGCAATGGAGATCAGCGGCCTCAAGCTTCACCGTGATTTCTGCCGTGAACTTGAAGTTGATGACCCCGACCTCGGGCCGTTGAAAGCAATGGTTGCAACCGCTCACGCACTCGATCTCGACGCCATGGCTATTGGTGTAGAGACCGAAGAGCAGCTCGACATCCTTCGTGAACTGGGCTGCCAGTACACGCAGGGCTACCTGTTCTCGCCACCAGTTCCCATCGAGGAAGTGGCCCAGACCATTCAAGAGCTCAACGCAACACGGCTTCCCGAAGCGCCCACCGAGGCCCCAGCCGAACTCGGCTAAGCGCCCGTTTGGAATGGCTTGCCAAGCCGTTTCAGATTGACTGTCACACCATCGAACTAGTGTTCGATACATGACGTTGACAGAAGAACTTCGGTTCGACACAACACCACCTCAAAGCACTCGAGCTTCTGACGACCCAGCGCTGTTTGGGTTCCTCAGCCCCGACGAAATCGACCCCACGTTCCACCTGGTGCTTACGTCGATCCTTGCGTTGCCCGCTGGTTCAGCCGTGGCGACCATTGGCCGCTTCCAGAACATCCTCACCGCAACCGAGGCCGGGATCATCGCCCAAAGCCAGGCATCGGGCGCATCACCTGGCCAGACCGATGAGCTCATCAACCAGGGTGGTAAGCGGTCGAAGCGGGAGAAGAAGAAGCGGGCCAACCGCGGCACCACGCTCAACAACAACCCCGATCTCAAAGACGACGTTGCCGAGGGCACCGTTAGCGAAGAGCAGCTCGACGACTTAGCCGACGCCGACTCGAAGACCGGTGGGGCCGCCTCGCAGGACCCCGAACTTCTCAACGAGGTCCGCAACTCCAACCCCGATCAATCCAAAGACGCCATCAAATCGTTCGTCAACGACCACAACCGGCCCGATACCGAAACCGAGCATGAGCGGCAGCGGCGGGTCCGCAAGATCTCGAAGTTCACTACCAAAGACGGTATTCCGGCCATCATGGCCGAAGGCGATCAAGCCACCATCGATTCCGTCTGGGAGTTCATCCGCAAGAAGGCCAACCAGATGTATCGCAAAGATGGCGGCCGCGACGTGCCAGCATCCCAACACCCCCGCTCTCACGCCCAGCGTTGGTTCGATGCATTTGCCGACTTCTTCGATGGCGAGTCGGGCGGTTCGTCCGGCTCGCGCCCGACGATTGTTATTGGCGCCGAGCTCGACGACGAGTCGATGCCGATCAACCCCGTGCAGTTTGGATCGGGCCCAATCCCCCAGAACGTGTTCGAGCGCTACCTCTGCAACGCGACCGTTACCGGGATCTTGTTCTCCGGTAGCGGTCAGCCGTTGTGGCATGGCCACAAACACCGTATGGCCACTCCGGTTCAGTTCACCGCACTTGTCGCTCGCGACAGGGGCTGCGTGTTGTGTCGTGCCCCGCATAGCGAATGCGAGGCCCATCACCTCATGCCCTGGGCTGCGCCGGGTAAGGGCCGCACCGACATCACCAACCTCGCGCTGGTGTGTCGCAGCTGCCATCACCAGTTACACGACAACAAGCGCACGCTGTTCCAAGACGCCGAGCGGCGATGGAAGACCAGACGGGCTACCGAATCCGAGATTGCTCCACCGAAGCCAGCAAAAGCGCCTACAGGAAGCAGCCATCGATCACGGCGCCAAGGCAGAGCTTCACCACCTTAAGGGCGGGGCTCGCAGGCAGAATTAGCTTGCGGCGATCCACACAACTGAGGGATCGAACCAACCGAGCGCAGATGACTGAACGTTCTGAACCTTTGGGTCAATGAGCAGCACATGCTGGCGCTCGAACAGCGGAATCGCCACAGAGAACTGCAGGATCCGGGTTTCGGCCTGCTGGTACAGAAGCGTGCGCTCGGCATCGTCGACGGTCTGCGCGGCCTCAGCAAGAAGACGGTCAACCTCGGCGTCGGAGAACGACGTCACGTTGTCAGCGCCGTCGGTGGCAAACATGCTGCCCAGATAAGCCTCGGGCGATGACCAACTGCCAACAACACCAAACTGGAACAGCGACAGCTCACCAACAGCCGCCTTGGCCGCAAAGGCCTGCGGGCTGTGAGGCCGGGCACGAACATCGAGGCCCACATAGGCAAGGTCGCCAACAATGGCGGCAGCCATGGCCTCAGACTGTGGATCGTCGAGATGGTCGATATGGATCAGTGGCAGCGCATCGGCGGCGTACCCACCAAGAATCTCTCGAGCACGATCCGGCTGATATGGACAGTCCTCACACACCGCAGGGCGCCAAGCCGACGACGACCTCGGCAGGAGGCCTTCCAAAGGCGCGGCGTCATCGCCAACGCCCGAGGCAACAAAGGTATTGTCGACGGCAAGAACAAGTGCCTGGCGAATCAACGGATCTGCAAACGCCTCATTGCCAAGATTCATCACAAAGAACGACGTATCGACACCGGGCAGAACCCGACGCTCGGCGCCAGGAGTGTCGCCGCCGGCCGAATCGTCATCAGCAGAGGAGCCATCGGTCGAGTCATCGGTCGAGCCCTTGTCATCTTCGCCTTCATCGGCAACAGCAAGAACAGACTCGCCAAGGCCGCTCGTGGAAGCAATATCGAGCTCGCCAGCGGCAAACGCGTCGGCCACAGCGATCTCGTCGTCAAACAGCCGAAGCTCGATGGCATCGACATAGCTGCCATCGTTATCAACCGGCACAAGCTCAATCACGTCATCGTTTGCCGATTGCACCATGAGCGAACCACTCGTGGTCGGCATTCCGGCCTGGTCACCGCTGCCCATTGGCACGACACCAAAGATGGGCGAGGCGAGAAGGCGAGGCAGCTCGGCAAACGGCCGGCGGAGGGTAATGACCACTGTTGCATCAACCGTCTCGATGGCGTCGACATCACGCAAACGGTTGGCGGCCAGCGACTCAATACCCAGTTCGGCAACCCGATCGAGCGAATACTTCACGTCGGCCGCAGTGATAGGCCCGCCGTTGCTAAACGAGGCATCGGGGCGGATCTCGAACGTCCATGTCTTTGCATCGGGGCTCACCGACCACCCCGAAGCAATAGCCGGCTCGAGCAGGCCCGAACCGGACACCGAGGTAAGGCCATCGAAGAGAAGGTCGGCAACCTGTTGCTCGCCCTCACGAGCCTCGTCGATCAGCGCAGGATCGTCCCACGTCGTCGCTGCCACGCCGACTCGAAGTACGCCGCCACGATCACGAAACTCAGGAGCAATCGTTACCGGCGGATCAGGGTTACCAAAGGCCCCGTCACCAAAGGCCCCCTCACTAAAAGCAAGGTCGCCCTCGGGAGCCGTATCAACGGCAGCACCGTCTTGTTCGCTAAGAAGCGAACAACCGGAAAGAAGAAATAGCAGCGAAACAACGGCTGCGCAAAGAAAGCGCACGGAAGTCCATCGGCAAAACCGGCGACAACTTCAACGGCTGCGCCAAGCAACACACGTAGTGGCCGACGCATCGAAGACTTTGTCAACCAGACCGACCAAATCGTTGGCCAGCACTACAGCAAATGCTGCTTAGAGAAGCAGTGCCAAT
The DNA here is from genome assembly GCA_937934655.1 of uncultured Acidimicrobiales bacterium. GTDB lineage: Bacteria > Actinomycetota > Acidimicrobiia > Acidimicrobiales > SHLQ01 > CALLQB01. The sequence continues at coordinate 10,157 of CALGZB010000037.1, forward strand.
GACGTGGTCGTGAACGCAAAGATCGTTGCAGCGAGGATGGTGAGGCGGTCGAGGTTCTTCTCGATTGCCGTCGAACCAGCCGCTGCCGAAACACCACCGCTACCGAACATGTCAGAGAGGCCGCCGCCCTTACCGCTGTGCAAAAGCACCAACACGATAAGTGTGAACGATACGACGACATGAAGGATGGTGACGAAGATAGTCATAACGTTGAATAGCCTAGCGAAGTTACAACCGGAACGGGCACCGGCCGCCCACCTCAAAACGTAAAAACGTCACCGACCCGAAGGCCGGTGACGTTCTCAACAACACTCGCAACATGCAGCGGGCGATACCCAGCCCGAGCAGCTACTGCCTAGCCGGCGTCGCGGTAGGCGATAACCCGGTGGAAATCGTCGGCATCGAGGCAAGCCCCGCCAACAAGTGCGCCATCGATATCAGGCTGAGCCATGAGCTCTGGAGCATTCACCGGCTTCACGGAACCGCCGTACTGAATACGCACGGCATCGGCAGTGGCATCGTTATAGAGGTCTCGCACGGTGTCACGAACGGTCTTACACATCTGCTGAGCATCTTCAGGGCTGGCGGTCTTGCCAGTTCCAATGGCCCAGATCGGCTCATAGGCAATAACCATCTCGGCTACCTGCTCGGCCTTTACGCCAGCCAAACCAGCGGTGACCTGACCAGAAATTTTAGCAACAGCCTCATCGGCCTCACGCTCTTCAAGCGTCTCGCCACAGGCAAGAATCGGAGTCATCTCGGCCTTCAGAACGGCCTTGACCTTCTTGTTCACCATCTCGTCGGTTTCACCAAACAATTGGCGACGCTCGGAGTGACCAACAATCACAAACTTCACACTGAGCTTGGCCAGCATCATCGGAGCAATTTCGCCCGTGAATGCGCCCTTTTCTTCCCAGTGGCAGTTCTGCGCACCGAGACCTATCGGAATCTTGTCGGCCTCAAGCACCGTCTGGACCGAACGGATGTCGGTAAACGGCGGATGGATCGTGATATCGACCGCCGCGATGTCGTCCTTGGTGAGCTTGTATGAAAGCTGCTGCACCAACTGGATTGCCTCCAGGTGGTTGTTATGCATCTTCCAGTTACCAGAAATTATCGGCTTACGATCAGCCACTGAACTCTCCTCGGAGTGCGGCGAGCCCCGGAAGGTCGCCTTTTTCGATCAATTCGAGCGAAGCGCCGCCACCGGTCGACACATGGTCGATTTCGGTGTCGAGGCCAAACTGCTTCGCTGCGGCGGCGCTATCGCCACCGCCTACAACGCTGAAACCATGAGCCTGCGCAACCGCTTCGGCCACGGTACGAGTACCGGCCTCAAAGCGGGGATCTTCGAACACGCCCATAGGGCCGTTCCAAAGAATCGTGCGGGCATCGAGAATAATGTCGCAAAATGCGGCCGCGGTGCCGGGGCCAATATCGAGACCCATCCATCCCTCGGCCATATCGTTGCCAACCGGACGAACTTCGCCGCCAGCTGACGGATCGCCGATCTTTCCACCCGGACCGAGCGCAAAGTTGTCGGACGGAAGATGAATGGTTGCACCACTGTCGAGCAGCCGCTTTGCGGTGTCGATCATGTCTTCTTCAAGCAGCGACGAACCAACGTTGTGGCCCTTCGCTGCGAGGAAGGTGTACGCCATTCCCCCACCGATAATGATGGAGTCGACCGACTCGAGCAACGCCTCGATCACGGCAAGCTTGTCGCTTACCTTCGAGCCGCCAAGGATGGCCACAAACGGCCGCTTGGCGTTGTCACGTAATCCACCAAGCACCTCGACTTCGCGGGCCAGCAAACGGCCGGCCGCGCTCGGAAGATGCTGTGGGGGTCCAACAATCGACGCATGCGCTCGGTGCGAGGCACCAAACGCATCGTTGACGTAGGCATCGAAACCTTCGACGAGCTCGGCGACAAACCCCGGATCGTTCGAGGTCTCGCCAGCGTTGAACCGAAGGTTCTCGAGTAGCTCGACACCTGGCGCTAGCTCAGCAAGCCGAGCCCGAACCGGATCCATACTGAATGCCGGGTTCGGTTCGCCTTTGGGGCGACCCAAGTGAGAACAGGTAGTTACCAATGCTCCCTGATCGACCAGCCACTTGATAGTGGGCAAAGCCGACTTGATACGAAGATCATCGGTAATGACACCGTCTTCGAGCGGAACATTGAAATCAGCGCGCACGAGGACCCGGCGACCTTGAAGGTCGCCGAGATCCTCGAGCTGTGGAACGGAAGTCACTACTTCTTGGCAGCCTTTTTGGCAGGAGCCTTCTTGGCAGCAGCCTTCTTAGCCGGGGCCTTCTTCGCTGCAGCCTTCGCAGCAGGGGCCTTCTTGGCAGGAGCCTTTGCAGCCTTCGCAGCAGTCTTAACCGGCTTGGCCTTCTTGGTGCCAACGATCATGGCGAGGTCGACAAGACGGTTGGAGTAACCCATCTCGTTGTCGTACCAGCCGAGGATCTTGACCTGTGGGCCCATGACCATGGTGAGGCCAGAGTCGAAGGTACAAGAAGCGGCGGAACCAACGATGTCGCTGGAAACCAAAGGCTCTTCGCTGTAGTCGAGAACGTTCTTGAGCGCACCGGACGATGCAGCCTTCTTGAACGCTTCGTTGACCTGCTCAGCGGTGACGTTCTTCTTGCGAAGAAGACCGGTGAAGTCGGTGATGGAACCATCAGGAATTGGAACCCGCATGGCGATGCCGTCGAGCTTGCCGGCCATCTTCTTCAGGACAAGGCCGGTTGCACGAGCGGCACCGGTTGAGGTTGGAACAATGTTGACCGCAGCGGCGCGTGCACGACGAAGGTCCTTGTGAGGACCATCGACGATTGCTTGGTCGCCGGTGTACGCGTGGGTCGTGGTCATGAGACCGCCCATGACGCCAAAGTTGTCGTCGAGAACCTTCACCATTGGAACAAAGCAGTTCGTGGTACACGAAGCGTTGGAGATGATGTGGTGCTTGTTGGGGTCGTACTCGTTGTCGTTGACGCCAACAACAAAGGTGGCATCGCAGTCGCCGGAAGGCGCCGAGATGATGACCTTGGGTGCGCCGGCCTCAATGTGAGCGCCAGCAGCGGCCTTCGAGGTGAAGATACCGGTGGACTCGATGACAACATCGACGCCAAGGTCTCCCCATGGAAGGTCTGCAGGGTTGCGCTCGGAAAGCACCTTGAGGGTGTCGCCGTCGTAACGGATTCCTGCACGGGTTGCCGTGATCTTGTTTGGGAGGCGACCGTGAACTGAATCGTTCTTCAGCAGGTGAGCCATAGTCTCGAGCGAGCCAAGGTCGTTAACAGCGACGAAGTCGATGTCTGCGCCTTGGGCTTTTGCCGCCCGAAAGAAGTTACGGCCGATGCGACCGAAGCCGTTGATGCCGACGCGTACTGTCATGTGGGATTGCCTCCTGGGCAGGGGATTTCTTCTTAGTATCGATTTGTTCTACGAACGGATTCAAGGGTACCCGGCCACGACCAGAGGTGGTGCCGAGCTTGCCTTTTGCTACTTGGGTTAGTGAATTTACTTCCGTAGCTTGCGCTACTTGCCGATGTCGCGGTGGACAACAGCAGGATCGAACCCTGTCACTCGCAGATGATCACCGATGGTTTCGGCGATGGCTACCGAGCGGTGATGACCACCGGTGCAACCAAACGCAATGGTGAGGTACGACTTCCCTTCGGCCACGTAGGCCGGAACTAAAAGGTCCAGTAGCTGTTGCGTCTGTTCGACAAACGGTTCGGCGATGGTCTGGCCGAGCACATAGGACCGAACCGCCGGATCGAGACCAGTCTTTGGGCGGAGGTCCTCGACCCAATGCGGGTTGGGAAGAAACCGGCAATCGAGAATGAGGTCGGCGTCGAGTGGATTGCCGTGTTTGAACCCAAACGACATCACCGTGGTGCGCATTCCCGAGTCGGGCGAGTCGCCGCCGAAGAGATCGACGATGCGGTAACGCAACTGGTGAACGTTGAGGTCACCGGTGTCGATGACTAGGTCGGCGAGGCCCTTTACCTGTTCGAGCGCCCGCCGTTCATCTTCGATAGCCATCGAGACTCGGCCACCGTTTGAGAATGGGTGACGTCGCCGGGTGCTCTCGTAGCGCCGAACCAGAACGTCGGTGGATGCTTCAACAAAGATCACCCGAACCTGCGAGGTCGGGTCGACCCGAAGCGAGTCGATGGCCGGAATGATCTGGGCCGGTTTGCTGCTGGGCCCAACAACCAACGCAACCCGTTCGAATTGTTTATTCGGATCGGCGGCGACTTCGGCCATGCGCGGAATGAACTCCGGCGGCATGTTGTCGATGACGTGCCAGCCAAGATCCTCGAAACTGTTCGCAACCTGCGTCCGGCCGGCGCCCGACTGTCCGGTGATAACCACGAACTGGGTTGTCGGCTCGACTGAACCGGAATCGCCTGTTGTCGCCGGGTTGACCGAATCGTTCATGCAGCCAGCCTATTGGCCCGCTCCCGACCTCATCACACAAAAGTAAGAACGCGGGGTCAGACCCCAGCGTTCTTACTTTTTGCGGCAGGAGAGTACGAGGAGTCGGGGGATGGAGGCGGCCGCCATGAACGAGTCGTTCTTTTCTAAGAAGCCTGGGGGCGGCGCCGGTTCGATCATCTGCTCGAGCATCAACCCGTTCTGAGCCAGCGCGTTGACGTAGCGACTGAGGGGACGATGAATGAACCGGATGAACACATCCTTTTGTACTTCTTCTACCGATTCGCTCTCGGCGAGGTACGGACCGATGCGCCAGTACTGCTCGGGCGGGTCGACCATGTGGTCGTCGATCCAGCCGGCGTCGGGGGTCTGCAGCAGTGGATGGTTGAGCATGAACACAAACCGGCCGCCGGGCTTCAAGGCTCGTGCCACTTCGGCAATGGCCTGGTCGACCTCGTTGATGTGTTCGAAAACCAAACAGGCGATGGCGGCATCAAACGACGCATCGGACACCGGCAATTCGGCGGCGCCAGCCCGGGCATAGGCCGGACCATCGCCACGACTCTCGGCTTCCACAACCTGAGCCATCGTGGGGTCCACACCAACTACAACCGATCCGAGCGATGCCAAGAGTCGAGCAATCTGGCCTTCTCCAGTGCCAATATCGAGCACCGTCTCGGCGCCTTCAAGCAACTCTGCGGCGAGGGGAAGGATCTGCTCGACGTACTCGGGGTCGGCCCCCTCGGTGAACTCGTCCTGCCACCAGGTGGCGTGGTCTTCCCACAATTGGTCGGTCATGAGTGGATCTTCTCGTAGATCGCCACACCCACGGCATCGGGCAGCCAGGTAAGCGCCACTAACGACTCCAAACTGGCGGCCTTCACCTTGGTGATGCCGCCCATCTCTTTCAGCAGTCGCTTCTTTCGGGTCGGCCCCAAGCCGGGAATATCGTCGATCACCGACTTCGACATTCGTTTGTTGCGCAACTGGCGGTGGTAGGTGATGGCGAACCGGTGGCTCTCGTCTCGGATCCGCTGCAACATATACAGCCCTTCGGATTGGCGAGGAAGCCGGATCGAATCGGCCATGCCGGGCACAAAAACTTCTTCAAACTGTTTGGCCAACGACGCCACAGGGATCTCGCCACTCAGACCAAGATTGTCGAGCACCCGCACCGCAACACTCAGCTGCCCTTTGCCACCATCGACCAGCAGAAGCTGCGGCGGATAGGAGAACTTGCCGTTGCGGTCATCGACGGGTTTCTCGCGGTCGGCCAAGTAGTTGGTGAACCGGCGGGTCAGCACTTCTTCCATGGCGGCGAAGTCGTCGTTGCCATCGACCGTCTTGATCTTGAACCGTCGATACTCGCTCTTCTTCGGAAGTCCGTCTTCCATTACCACCATCGAGCCGACGTAATCGGTTCCCGAGATATGGCTCATGTCATAGCACTCGATGCGTAGCGGGGCGGCCGGCAAGTCGAGTTGCTCCTGCAGCTCGTTCAGCGCCTTCGACCTGCTGTTGTGATCCGACGCCCGCTTCAACCGGTGACGGGTGAACTCCTGCTGAGCGTTACGCGTAACGGTTTCGAGCAGCGCCTTCTTATCGCCGCGCTGCGGCACCCGGATCTGCACACTCGACCCCCGGGCTTCGGTAAGCCAAAGCTCATACAAGTCGGGGTTTGCCGATTCGAACGGCGCCAGCACCAGCTTGGGAACACCAAGCGGCGGAAGGTCGTAGTACAGACCTTCAAGAATGGTGTCGAGAAGCTCCGAATCGCTGACATCCTCGACCCGGTCCAGCACGAATCCTTTGCGACCCACCACTCGTCCGCGGCGGACAAAGAACACCTGAACCGCTGCTTCCAACTCGTCGGCGTAGATCCCGACGACATCGAAGTCCTCGTTGGTCTCGGCAACCATCTGTTGTTTCTCGATGGCTTTGCGGACACTGACCATGCGGTCACGGTGCCGGGCCGCCAACTCGAACTCGTGGTTCTCGGCGGCAGCGAGCATTTCGGCTTCGAGACGGGCAACCACCTCGGCCGTATCGCCATCGAGGAACGACAACAGCTCTTCGACGAGCTTGTCGTACTCCGCCTCAGACACCGCTCCGATGCACGGGCCCGAACACTTCTCGATATGGAAGAGCAAACATGGCCGGCCGCTGCGCTGGTGGCGTTGAAGTTTGTTGTCGCTACACGTGCGAATGGGGAAGGTCCGCAGCAACAGGTCGAGCGTTTCCCGAATGGCATAGGCATGTCCGTACGGACCGAAATAGCGCACACCCTTCTTGCGCTTGCCACGCATCACCATCGCCCGCGGGTAATCGTCGGCCATCGTCACCGCAAGAAACGGGTAGCTCTTATCGTCGACCAGACGAATATTGAACCGAGGCCGGTGCTGCTTGATGAGGCTGTACTCGAGCATGAGCGCCTCAAGCTCGTTCTCGACCTGGATCCACTCGACCGTTTCGGCAGTCGCGACCATCTGCGCCGTGCGCATCTGGAGGTTTTTGGCGAAGTAGCTATTGAGGCGCGACCGAAGACTCTTGGCCTTACCGACGTAGATAACTCGGCCGTCGATGTCTTTGAATTGGTACGAACCGGGTGAATCAGGGATCGAGCCGGTCTCAGGACGCAGAACCACGTACGTATCGTATGGCCCTCAAGCGGCCCCGTGGTTCGCCGATGGGAAATACCGTGTCGATTTCTTCCGATACTCCTCTTTCCTCTCGTCTCTCCTCTCGTCCTTCGGGCTCGCTTCCGTCTTCGCGCCCAGGAACAGATCTTGATCAACCGCTCGCTCGCCTTCTCGAGCGGGCGCCGCTGATTCTTCTACTGCTCTCGATAGCGGTCGCTCTCCCCCACCTTCTACTCGGTCCCAACTTCGTTCTCGATGATTGGTACAACGTGAACGAGGGCATCTCGGGCGGGCTCTTCTCGGCCACCACCGACGAACTGGCGGCATCACGGCCGGGGCTCCCTATCGCCTACGGCATTACCTTCGGCCTGTTCGGCAACCATCCGCTACCGCTTGTGATCATCAGCAGCGTAATCCTGATGGTGTCGGCGCAACTCCTGTACCGAACCGCCGCGTTCTTCGTGCCCCACAAAGTTGCCTTTGCTCTTACGGCGCTTTGGATTGTGCTGCCCAATCACATGGCTCTCGAGATTTGGCCTAGCACGGTCATGATTTCGATGAGTCTGCTCCTCACGCTCTTTGCGCTCTACCTCATGGCACGCTCACCCGAGTCACCCTCCCCGACCGGCTCGCCCCTGTCGTCGAGGACCGTCGCCGATGTTGGCCCGATCATCGTCATGGCGTTCGCCGCCTCGGCGTTCTACGAAGGCTCACTTCCTCTGCTCTGCCTCGCAATGCTGGTGGTTCCAAAGCTGCGACGAGGTTCCTTCGATCTCCGCCTTCTTTTCGCTGGCGCCATCTCCCAGGGCGCTCTGGCCGGCTGGATTCTCCTCAACCTGCACTCGTCGAAAGCCGCACGACCCTTCATCGGACCCCGAGATGTCGTTACGGCGTTCTATGGCATTGGAATCGTCCCGGTCTGGTTCGAACCAATCGCCATTGTTGGCTTCGCCCTCGCTTTCACCTTGCTCGGATACACAGCGGTCCGCGATCGTCGCTTCGGATTGCCCGAGAAACTCATCGTCGCTGGGTTCGCCATTATCGCCGTTGGGCTTCTCCCCTACCTTCGCTACTTCTTCACCGCCGTCGGTGCCGGCGACCGACTCCAGTACCTCACCTCTATCGGTGGCGCGGCCACCATCGTCGGACTGTTCTGGGCCATCGCCCGCAACCGACAATTCGTCAAACCACTCATCGTCACCGGCGCAATCGGGTTGGCGTTAGTCATCAGCGTTCGCATCGATGGCGCGCGGGCCTGGAACGACGCTGGCGATGACGGCATCAGAATCCTCAACGCTGTCGAACAAGCCGATGTCGACCCGTTGCAACCCATCGTGCTCGGCCCCGAGCCCCGCTTCTACCGAGGCGTCACGCCGTTCCTCGACCCATCGAATGTTCGTCCGGCGGTCGCCGTGTTATTCGGCGAACCCGCCGCAACCGGATTTATCACGTTCTCTGAAGAAGACTTCCTCGAGGAACCAGCAGGTCAGCGGGTCGATATCAGACCGGCAATCAGCGGCGAGTAGCAGTCCGGAACATCAGGTTCTGCGGAATCCGCTCAGTTCCCGGCCAGCGTTCACAGAAGTCACCGAAATGCCGATTGGATCAGGTGCGAAAGTGGATCCGGCTGATCTCGTTGATGGGCGTCTTTGCAACGTTCGTCGCGCTCGGCGTGATCCACGGCTCCGGCAATGGCTACAACCTCTTCGAAGATTCCCGACTCGCCTCGACGCTGCTACTCGCAACCGCCACCGCTATCGCCGGTTATTCACTCGGTCTTCCCGACGCAATTGCAACCCGTCGAGGCATTGCCGCAGCAACGGTTGCCTCGGCCATCTTCGGCGCCATTTCGGTGTCATTGGTGGCTCTCGTCATCGGAGCACCCATCCTTCCACGAGCGGTTCTGGGATACGGCGCCCTTGCTCTGATTCCTTGGCAACTGCTCTGCTGGCGAGCAACAACCGACGTCGAGGCAGCATCAACAGCAACACGCGTGATCGCTGTCGTAAGTCCACTTTCTGGGGACGAGATCAGCGCTGGCCTTGCCAACGAATCCGAGCAGCGAGCCGAGCTTGTCGCAACGGTTCAAGCGGCCGACGTTGAAGCAACCGGCCTTACCCGCCCGCTCGAAGATCTTGCGCACCAACTCGACGCAACCATGATCGTCGTCGACCAAGAAGCCCAGCTCAACGAAAGCGTCGTCGCCCAGGTCGCTAACCTCCACGCCGAAGGAAGCCGGGTTCGGAGCCTGTCGATGTTCATGGAGGAGTGGATCGGCAAAGTGCCACTCTCAGAACTCGAACGAACATCCCTCTTCTTCGACGTCTCCGAACTGCATAGCTCGGCCTACCCCCGACTCAAACGGGTCTTCGATGTGCTGTTCTGCATCGCTGCGCTGCCGCTGCTCGCCGTGCTCATCGTCGCCGTAAGCATCGGCAATCTGTTTGGCGGGCGAGGTTCGCTCTTTTTCCGCCAAGAACGAGTCGGCAAGGGCGGCGAGGTCTTCGAAATCCTCAAGTTCCGCACCATGCACAGCAGCGACGAGAACCACTGGACGACCGCCGATGATGATCGCATCACCCCCATCGGCACCATCCTTCGCCGAAGCCATCTCGACGAGCTTCCGCAGGTGGTCAACATCCTGCGGGGCGATATTTCGCTCGTCGGGCCTCGACCCGAGCAGGTCGACTACGTCGAGGAACTCGCCGAGAAGCTGCCGTTCTACAACGTTCGCCACATCATTCGGCCCGGTCTCACCGGTTGGGCCCAGCTAAAGCTCGGGTACACCAACGACCTTTCCGGCGCCGCCGAGAAACTCCAGTACGAGCTGTTCTACCTCCGCCATCAGGGACTTTCCCTCGATGCCCGAATTATCGTCAAGACCTTCCGCCACCTGTTTCAGAAGGGCGGAATGTAGGTGCCTCGACAAGGCCCCGACCGCCGCCTCGTCACCTGCATCATCCCGGCGAAGAACGAGAGCGAGTCGATCGCTGGAGCGCTGCAATCGATCCTCGACCAGGACTACCCGCTCGATCAGATCGAAGTGGTCGTGGTCGACGGGTGCTCCGACGATGACACCGCCGATATCGCCAAACGCACGCTCGACGGCAACGACCTTCACCGCTATGACGTCGTCCTCAACCCCGATGGCCGAACCCCGTCCAATCTCAACCGAGGACTCCTTTGGGCTGAAGGGCACTACGTGGTCCGAGTCGACGCTCGAAGTCGGCTGCCCCGCAACTACGTCAGCAGCACCATCGACCTTCTCGAATCATCGAACTCGAGCGTGGTCGGCGGCCGACAGTTAGCCCGACCAGCTGTCGACGAGTTGCTGCCAGTCAGCATCGCCCGGGCACTCAACAACCGATTCGCTATGGGAGGTTCCCGGTACCGTCGGGCAGGCGCCTCAAGCGGCCAGTGCGACACGGCCTACCTAGGTGTCTTTCGCACCGCTCAACTCCGTGAGGCCGACGGCTGGAGCGAGCCGTTTGCAACAAACCAAGACTTCGAACTCAACCGTCGGATGGCCAGTTTCGGGCCGGTCTGGTTTCTCGACAACATCCCGGTCGAGTACCACCCACGCCGCACGCTCGGTGAGCTGTTTCGCCAGTACCGCCGGTTCGGTGAGTGGAAAGTCCTCTACTGGCAGACCACGGGTGATAAACCCCAACCCCGCCAGGTGGCCCTCGTCGCTGGCCCCATCGTCGCCGCTCTCCCCGTCGCCATTGCCTTGCGAGCATGGCCCCGCCCCCTCGCCGTTGCCGCCATTGCCGGCGCCCTCAGCGTCGAACACGTCGGAACCGACGGCCCAAACGTGCCGCCCCAAGGCCGCATAATCTCCCTTGCCGCCATGGCCGCAGTAGGCACCGGCTGGTGGCTAGGAGTAGCCAACGCCACCCTCAAAGCCATCACCCAAAGACCCCACAACAAGTAACCACCCCACCACCCACCGTGAGGGTCAGAGCAAGTGCCAGACCAGGTGTCAGAGCAAGTGCCAGAGCAAGTGCCAGAGCAAGTGTCAGAGGTGATCTTGTGGCTAAGAATCTTGGCGATTTTGCCGATTGTGCATCATGTCTGATGACAAACCTTCCGATGCTCGTGCCGACGGGCCTTCCCCTGATCCTTCGGGCTCTCCCTCGAGCGAACCAGAGGTGTTCATCCACCCGACATCAGAAGTCTCCGACGAGGCCTCGGTCGGCGCCGGGACTGCAATCTGGAACTGGAGCCGGATTCGTGAAGGTGCCGTTGTTGGACGCAACGTCAACATCGGCCAGCAGGTCTACATCGACTCCAATGTGCGGATCGGCGACGACTGCAAGATTCAGAACAGCGTAAACCTCTACGACGGACTCACCGTTGGCGATCGAGTATTTATCGGGCCTGCGGTTACCTTCACGAACGATCTTCATCCACGAGCCACCGGAGACTGGGATATCACTCCGACCACGGTGCACGACGGTGCGTCGATAGGCGCAAATGCCACCATCGTCTGTGGCGTCACGCTCGCCGCTGGCTGCATGATCGGCGCTGGATCAGTCGTCACCAAAGACGTCGCGCCAAACACCCTCGTTGTCGGCAACCCAGCCCGTCCGATCGCCATCATCGACGAGCACGGCAACCGCACCGCGGCCGCCGACCCTGCACAGGACCCATCATGAGCCCCCGGCGTCGGACTGACGAAGCTATCCGGGTCGCCGCAATCGGTGTCGGAGGAATGGGCGCAAACCATGCCCGCGTTCTTGCGTCGATGAAGGGTGTCGAACTGGTTGCCGTGGTCGATGCCGACCCGGTTCGAGCCAAAGCCGTCGCCGAATTCTACGGCTGTATGGCCTGCACCTCCGTCGATGCCTTGCCCCAAATCGATGCGGCCACCGTGGCCGTTCCGTCGAGTCTTCATGCCACCGTCGGCGTTCCCCTCCTCCAGGCTGGCGTGCACTGCCTCATCGAAAAACCGCTCGCCACGACCGAAGCCGACTGCCTCGCACTCATGGCTGCCGCCGAAGACGGCAACGCCCAACTTCTCGTCGGACACATCGAACGGTTCAACCCAGCGGTGCAACAGCTGGCCGAGATCGTCAACAGTGAAGAAATCGTCGCCATCGCCGCCCGCCGCATGAGTGCCGTAAGCGGACGAATCAGCGACGTCGATGTTGTCCTCGACCTCATGGTCCATGATCTCGACATCGTGCTTGGGCTCACCGGCAAATCGGTTTCTGACATCGTGGCACGAGGCATCAACGGCCCCCATGGCTCCGATCATGCGATTGCGCTTCTCACCCTGGAGAACGGGGCGCAGGGAACTCTCACCGCCAGCCGAATCACGCAGAATCAAATTCGACATCTCGAAGTCACGACCACCGACCACTTCTACGTCATTAACTACCCCAGCCAAGAGCTCTTCATCTACCGCCAAGGCCGCATCGAGGCCTCCGGTGACGTTGACCAGAAATACCGTCTCGACGTGAACACCGAGAAGGTATTCGTTCGCCGCATCGAACCACTTGCCGAAGAACTCAATCATTTCGTCGACGTTTGCCATGGCGACGCCGAACCAAAGATCACCGGAACCGCAGCGCTCGAAGCCCTGCGGAGCGTTTGGACGATCCAACACCTCCTCGAAGAATCAACGCAGGCGCAGAATGAGCAGCGGGCAGCATGACCGAACCTAAGAACATCCCGTCTCCGACCGAGCGCTTGCCGCTTATCCGTCCCGACGTTCCCTTCGCCGACGTTGAAGACGACATAAGAGCGATCCTCGCTTCGGGGCAGCTCACCAGCGGTCGATTCGTCGCCGAGTTCGAACAGATGGTCGCTGACTACGTAGGCGCCGAACACGCCGTTGCGGTCACCTCGGCCACGACCGCCCTTCACCTGGCCCTCGTTTGTGGCGGCGTGCAATCTTGCGACGACGTGCTCGTCTCAGACTTCACGTTTCCCGCCACCGCCAACGTGGTTATCCAGCAGGGAGCTCGGCCCATCTTGGTCGATTCGAAGACCGACGGTTTCGAGATCGACTGCGACGACCTCCTCTCTCGCATCACCCCAACAACCACCGCGATCATCGCCGTCGACCCCTTCGGGCAGCCTGCCGACCACACGACGCTCGAAGCGATCGCCGACGCCCACGGGCTGCTCCTCATCGCTGACGCCGCCTGCTCCCTTGGCGCATCTCGCGATGGACGTCGAGCCGGATCGCACGGCGATGTCGGCTGTTTCAGCTTCCACCCTCGCAAAACCATCACGTGTGGCGAAGGGGGAATGCTTACCACCGACGATTCTGAACTCGCAGACCGAGCCCGCAAGCTCCGTTCGCACGGCGCCGAACGAACCGACGCCGGCATCGTGTTCAATGAGGCTGGCTTCAACTACCGGCTCAGCGAGCTTCAAGCTGCCCTTGGGATCTCGCAAATGAAACGCATCGACGAGATCCTCGACGATCGGCGTGCAACGGCCGCGAAACTCGAAACCCAAATCCAACAGCTCGATGGCGTCACCGTTCCGACCCCTCCCAACGACACCGCCTGGTCCTACCAGAGCTTTGTGGTCGTGCTCGATGACGATGTCGACCGGTCAGCGGTTATCGCCCATCTCAGCACCGCCAACATCGAGTCGACGATCGGGACCTACGCCTGCCATCAACACGATGCCTACACGCCGTTCCTCATCGGCGGCGACCTTCCAAACTCGGCCCGGTTCGGCAATCAGGCCCTCACCCTGCCGCTCGTTCCCTCGATGACGACGAACGAAATCAGCCGCGTGGTCACCGCACTCTCCGAGGCCCTACCCGCCAGCCGCAGCACTAGCCGAAAGGCGGCGTAGGCCATGGCCGACAACACCGTCGCCCACAACAGCGAACCAGCGCCCATCCGCTCCGCTTTCTAGGAACAACCAACATGCCTAACCAAACAACGCGATCAATAGAAAACAAGGCCGTGCTCGTCACCGGTGGCGCCGGATTCATCGGGAGCCACCTCGTCGATGAACTACTGGTCCGCGGAGCCTCCGAAGTCGTGGTTATCGACAACTTGTTCGTCGGAAACCCCGACAACCTCACCGACGCACACGCAGCTGGCAAGGTCACACTCTTCAAAGACGACGCAGAGATTGCCTCATCGGTCGACGCCATCTTCGAACAACACGACATCGATCTCGTGTTCAACATGGCAACGAAGGCCCTGAACTACTCGTTCACAAACCCGGCCAACGCGTTCGCCACCAATGTCAATGTGGTGCTCAATCTTCTCGACCACCAACGTCGCGGAAGCTTCGAGAGCATGTGCCACTTCTCAACATCGGAGGTCTACGGATCTGCGGTGTACGAACCAATGGACGAGGCGCACCCCCGCCACCCCACCACCACCTACGCCGCCGGAAAGGTTGCCGCAGACCTCGCTGTCGAGAGCTACGTCAACATGTTCGACATCGATGCCTGCATCGTCCGCCCCTTCAACAACTACGGCCCTCGCCAGAACCACCTCCCACCCCTGGCCGGCATTATCCCACTCACGGCGAATCGCATTCTCAACAACGGCACCCCCGAGATCCACGGCGGCGGAACCCAAACCCGCGACTTCGTGTTCGTAACCGACACCGTCAAGGCCGCGCTCGATGCGTTCGCCAAGCTACCCAGCGGCGAGTCGGTCAATATCTCAACCGACAACGAAGTTTCCATCGACGACCTCATTCACATGATCTGCGATCAGCTGGGTTACTCCGGCGAGATTCTGCAGCAACCGGCCCGCGCTGCCGACGTCGCCTGCCACCATGCATCCAACGCAAAACTTCGATCCTTGATCGACTTCGGTATCACGCCGTTTGATGAGGGCCTGAGCAACACGCTGGCCTGGTACGTCGACCGGTTCGGCGACCACCGCTAATGGGAACGCGCATTGCCTTCTGGGGCAACATCGCGAACGCGCACTTTCCCATCGTTGCTGCCCTTCGCTCGAACGGCGTCGACGCTCACCTGTTCATCGGCGATCGTGATCCGGCCAGTTGGCGACCCGAAACCGATGATGCCTCGCTACGAGACCGCTATCCCGAATGGATCCACGAGGGTCCCTGGTTTCGTCCGGTGCACAGCATCGCCCCATGGCGCTCCCCGGCCATCGACAAGCTCAACGACTTCGACCTCATCGTTGCGAGCGGCACGGCCATGGCAATTGCGCAGTTTGCAACGCCTCCTGTTGCCTTCTTCACGACCGGTGGAGACCTCACCGTCCGCCCGTTCCCGATCGCCTTCCGCCATCGCCGAGGCGCCCCTCACCACCAAATCGCCCACGGACTTCTGGGCCTCTGGCAGCGGCGGGCCATCCGCCGCAGCGATCAAATCTGGACACAACCGTTCCGCCCTTTCCTCGATGCGCTCGAACGCCTCGATATCGAACCGAGCCGGATAGCCAGTATCTACTTTCCGCTTATCGTCGACACCGACCTCTTTTGCCCCAACCCCACCGACACACCAGCTTGGGCATCGGCACTGGTGCCCGACGCCGACTTCGTCGTGTTCCATCCGTCGCGCCTCGTACTCGATGAATCACCATTGATGCTCCGGAGCGGCCAGACCAAAGGAAGCGGCCAGCTCCTCGATGGATTCGCAGCGTTCGTAAAGAGCGGCGTCGCAAAGCACCCCGTGCTTCTCCTGCCGGACAACCCAGCTTCGCCCGGCCGTGAAGAAGCACGACAGCGAATCCGGGACCTTGGCATCGAAGACTCAGTGTGTTGGGCATCTCCTCCACGCTCCGAGGGCTTCAGCCGGACTGAGATGGTTCACCTCTACGATCGAGCCGATATCACCGTCAACGAGTTCGGCGCAGGCTGGTTTGGCTGGGTTGCTGTCGAATCAATGAGCTGTGGGGTTCCCGTTATCAGCCGAATCGACCACGCTGGAATCTCCAAGCTCTACGGCGCCGATAACCCTTGGATCCATGCTCACGATGCAGTTGATCTGGCCACTCGCCTCACCGAGTTCGTCACCGACCGCCATCGCCTCGACCAACTTGGCGTCGAGAGTCGGGAGTGGATCCACCGGCATCACGCCGTGGAAACCGCCGGGCGCCGCGCCGTCGACTCGGTGCTTGCCGCTACCGGACAGCCGGCCGCGGTCGAGTCTCCCAAAGCTGCATAACTGCCACCGCTAGCGCAATAAGCCCAACCGCAATCTTCGCCAGCATGCTCACGTCCGCGGTGATCAGAACAACTGCCGGCATAGCGAACAACGCCGGGGTCACAACCCGAAGGGGCAACTGGAGCGAGCCCTCACGTCCGGCCAGAAACCATCCAACCGCAGCCGCAATCCATTGCGACGAAGCCAGGGCCACCGCTGAGCCCACGCCGCCACCAAGAGCACCCGAATTCGGCACGAGCACTGCGGCGAAGCCGAGACTGGCAACGAGTCCGACAACGAGGGCAATGGTCGTATCGCCAAACTTTCGCTCGGTCACCGAATGAAGAGTTGCGAGTTGCAGGAAACCGGTTCCGGCCACCATGACCAACATCCAGCCGGCGATGGCCATCGTGTCGGTGGTGAAGCGACCCCGGCCTAAGAACTCCACGCCTGGCCCGGAGACAACCGCGAGCCCAAGAGCGCCAAGCGCCAACACAACCCCGATACGCGTGGCGTCCTTCGTGACGATTCCGACTCCGTCGGGGCGGTCGAGCAGATCGAAAACTCGTGGATGCCAGGCGGCCTGCAAACCGACCACAATGAAGGCAAGAGCCGTAGCGATGCGGGCGCCGATTCCGAGGGCGCCGACCGCCTCCGGTCCGACCACGTCGTTCAGGATTGCCCGGTGAAGCAGTTCACCGCCCCACACTGCGCCTACCGCCAGCAGTTGAGGAACGCCGAGGACCAGCAGAGAACGTCCAACTCCAACGTCGGGTTTCGCTCCGAGAACGTCTCGCGCCAACCAAAGTGCCAGCGCTGTCCCGATCGCAGCGCCACCCACGTGGGCCATAAGAATTTCGAGAATCGATCCGCCGCCGACCAGGACGGCGATCACGATCAGGGTGGTACTCAGCGAACTCACCGCGCTCACAACCGAATGTTGTGCAGCTCTCTCGGCCGCTCGAAGCCCAGCCCGTCCGACCAAGCCAACAACTGTCACCAGGCCGTAAAGCCCGACCAATAGCACCGGCGCCCCGTACTCGGTCGACCCAAGTACTGAATCCGACAAGACGTTGCGGCTTACGCCAACGAGAACAAACGCCAACGCTCCGAGGACGAATGCCGCTGCGACCGCAGACGGAAACACCCGTCGAGCATCGTGGCCGCCCGGCCGATGAAACATGCTGATCGAGGAGAGGTCGAGGCCCACCAGAAGTAAAGAAGCCAGCGCCGACGCTGCGGTTGAAAGAAGCTCGAAGCGGCCGAAGTCTTCCGGGCCGAGCGCATCGACAACGAAGGGAACGACAAGAAGCCCAAGTACTCGCCCCACAATCGGCCCGAGCGTAAAGATGGCCGAACTGCGGAGAAACCCACGAAACCCTGCTTCGCGGCGCGACGGACTCTCGTCAGGGCGCGTCGGGATGTGGGTCGAAGACATGTGCATTCCAATCGGCCGAGATCACTGAAATTTCAGCGCTGACCGGGTCAACCAGCTCCGGAGAATGCCGATGGATACCCATGATCCCGCTGTATGACCCGAAGCCTGAGATTGCCGCCCAGCGAGCCGAATTCGATGCCCGCCTCGCAGGTGTCCTCGACACCGGTTCATTTATCCTCGGCCCCGAGGTCACCGAGTTCGAAACCGCCATGGCCGACTTCATCGGCGTCGAGCACTGTATTGGTGTGAACTCGGGAACCGACGCACTGATCATCGGACTTCGAGCAGCTGGCGTGAAGCCAGGAGACGAAGTCATCACGTCGTCGTTTACCTTCTTCGCTACCGGCGAAGCCATCGATCTCATCGGTGCCACTCCAGTCTTTGTCGATGTCGATCCGTTCTCAATGAATCTCGACCCCGCCATGGTCCGCCAGGCAATCACCAGCAAGACCACCGCCATCGTGCCCGTGCATATCTTTGGGCGCCCGGCGGAGATGACCGCCATCACCGCCATCGCTGACGCCAACGACCTCATCGTTCTCGAGGACTGCGCCCAGTCCTTCGGCGCAGCAAGCGAAGCCCGTCTCACCGGATCGATGGGCCACGCCGGTGCATTTTCCTTCTTCCCGTCAAAGAACCTCGGCGGTTTCGGCGACGGCGGAGCGATCACGACCGACGACCCGGCCATCGCTGAAGAGGCCATTCGTCTTCGCAATCACGGTTCGATCAAACGCTACGAAAATGAGGTGTTCGGCTACAACAGCCGCCTCGATTCGCTCCAAGCGGCGATCCTCAACGTAAAGCTGCCGTACCTGCAATCCAACAACGAACGCCGGCGCACCATTGCTGCCGCGTACAACGACGCATTCGGCGATCTGCCAGGCATCATCGTTCCGGCGTTCCCCGAACGTGACCGCCATGTGTTCGGCCAATACACAATGCGGGTTCTCGATGCACGCCGTGAACGACTCGCCGAAGCCGTTAATCAGCGCGGCGTGAGCACCGCCGTGTACTACCCGACCCCGCTACACATGCTTCCCGTCTACCGCGACCGCAAGCACGGGCCCCTCACAGTGACCGAACAACTGGCGACCGAGGTGCTTTCGGTACCGATGTTCCCTGGCATGACCGACGACCAGCTCGAAGCGGTCATCGAAGCAGTCCTCGAGTCAGCAATGGCAATCAGCAACAACGACTAACAACCAGCCACACCGAGTGAGCGCACGCTCACCCACAGCACCCTTACTCTCCCTTTGCTCCGACACTTGGTCCGACACTTGCTCCGACCCCTGGTCTGACACCATTGGCCGGATCCACCACATGCAGCGGGCACACAACCGCCAGGAGTGGTATGTCGCTCCAAAACCCACCACCTGTCGTCGCGCCAACGCCCAGAGCGTTCGTTGCTCTGGCCCTTGCTCTGACACTTGCTCTGACACCTGGTCTGACACCGGGGTCGGGGGTTTAGGTGAGGAGGGGCTTTAGGTAGCGGCCGGTGTAGCTGGTTTTCTTTTTGGCTATGGACTCTGGCGTGCCTTCGGCGAGAACCGTGCCACCGCCGACTCCGCCTTCGGGGCCGAGGTCGATCACCCAGTCGCTGGTCTTGATGACATCGAGGTTGTGCTCGATCACCAGCACCGAGTTGCCCTGGTCGACAAGGCGACTCAACACGCCAAGCAGCTTTCGAATGTCCTCGAAATGCAAACCCGTGGTGGGCTCGTCGAGGATGTAGATCGTGTGGCCGGTGGAACGCTTGGCCAACTCGCTCGCCAGCTTCACCCGTTGCGCTTCGCCACCCGACAACGTCGGCGCCGACTGCCCGAGCCGCACATACCCAAGGCCGACATCGACCAAGGTTTGCATATGCCGAGCAATCGGCGGCTGGTTGCCGAAGAACTCGAGCGCTTCGGCGATAGGCATATCCAGAACATCGCTGACGTTTTTGCCCTTGAACATGATCTCGAGCGTGTCGCGGTTGTACCGCTTGCCCTTGCAGATCTCGCATGGCACGTACACGTCGGGAAGGAAGTGCATCTCGATCTTGATGGTTCCGTCGCCGGCGCACGCCTCGCAGCGGCCGCCCTTGACGTTGAACGAGAATCGGCCCGGCAAGTACCCGCGTACTTTGGCTTCGTTGGTGCGAGCAAAGAGCTTGCGCACGTGATCGAACACCCCGGTGTAGGTGGCAGGGTTCGACCGCGGGGTCCGACCGATTGGCGACTGGTCGATGTTGATGACCTTGTCGATGTTCTCTATGCCATCGACCGCTTTATGAAGCCCTGGTGGAACCTTCGAGCGATACACCTGCTGCATCAACGAGCGATACAAGATGCCGTTTACCAATGTCGACTTACCGGAGCCCGATACGCCGGTGACCGACACGAACGCACCGAGCGGAAACTCGACGTCGATGTTCTTAAGATTGTTCTCGCGTGCACCACGGACAACCAGCTTTTCGCCCGACCCCTTGCGACGGGTCTCGGGAACCGGAATCATCTTCTTACCCGACAGGTACTGCCCCGTGACCGACTTCTTGTTCTTGAGAAGCTTGGCAACCGAACCGCTATGAACGATCTGGCCGCCATGCTCGCCGGCACCAGGGCCGATGTCGACGACGTGATCGGCAACCATGATGGTGTCCTCGTCATGCTCGACGACGATGACGGTATTCCCGAGTTCGCGGAGCCGCTTGAGGGTTTCGATGAGCCGCTTGTTGTCGCGCTGATGCAAACCGATGGATGGTTCGTCGAGCACGTACAGCACACCGACAAGCCCACTACCGATCTGGCTCGCCAAACGGATTCGCTGGGCTTCGCCACCCGACAACGTTCCGGCCGAGCGGCCAAGCGACAGGTAGTCGAGACCAACATCGAGCAAGAAGCCCATGCGGGCATTGATCTCTTTCACGACCTGCTCGGCGATCATCTGATCGCGATCTGAGAGCTCGAGGCCATCGAGGGTCTTGGCCGCTTCACCGATGGACATCGACGAGATGTCGGACACCGAGAAGTCATTGATGGTGACCATCGACGACAGCTTGTTGAGACGACCGCCGTTACAGGTATCGCAGGCGACCTCGCGCATATAGCCCTCAAGCTGCTCGCGGCGGGTCTCGCTGTCGGTCTCGGTCTGCATGCGCTTGAGGTACGGAACCGCACCCTCGTATTGCGCCATGTAGTTACGTACCCGGCCATAGCGGTTCTTGTAGCGGACCTCGACCCGCTCTTTGGCGCCACCGTAGAGCAGCAGTTTCTGCTTGGCCTTGGGGATGTCCTCCCACGCCATATGGACATCGATGTCGTTGTCGTCGGCTACCGCTTCGACGAGTCGCTTGAAGTACTTGCTGGTGCCGCTCGACCACGGAGCGATAGCGCCTTCGTCGAGACTGAGTTCGGGGTTAGGTACGACCAAGTTGGGGTCGACTTCGAACCGTGTTCCCAGACCATCGCAGGCGCCGCAGGCGCCGTACGGAGAGTTAAACGAGAAGTTTCGCGGCGCCAGGGATTCGTAAGACGACCCGCACTCATCGCAAGCCAGATGCTGGCTGAAAGTAAGCATCTGTGCGCCACCCTCGCCCTCTTCGGCCTCGGGGTCGATGTCCTCGGCCCTGGGCACGATTTCGATCTGGGCAACACCGTCGGCCAACCCGAGCGCGGTTTCCATCGAGTCGGTAAGACGTCGCTCGATACCGTCGCGTAAGACAAGACGATCGACAACGACCTGGATGTCGTGCATCTCGTAGCGTTCGAGTTCGATCTCGAGTTCGGCACCAAGTTCGATGAGTTCGCCGTCGACAATTGCACGAGCAAAACCGTCGTTTGCAAGGTCGGTAAGAAGCGTGTCGTAGGTGCCCTTTCGGCCACGAACGATTGGCGCAAGAACCTGAAAGCGAGTGCCTTCGGGTAGTTCAAGAACCTTGTCGACGATCTGCTGTGGCGTCTGACGGCTGATTACCGTGCCATCGTTCGGGCAATGCGGAACCCCGATTCGGGCGTAGAGCAACCGGAGGTAGTCATAGACCTCGGTGATGGTTCCAACGGTTGAGCGAGGGTTCCGAGATGCGCTCTTTTGATCGATGGAAATCGCTGGCGATAGCCCTTCGATGAAATCGACGTCGGGTTTATCCATCTGCCCAAGAAACTGGCGAGCGTACGCGGACAACGACTCGACGTATCGGCGCTGACCTTCGGCGTAAATGGTGTCGAAGGCAAGCGAGGACTTCCCAGAACCGGACAAGCCGGTGAACACGATGAGCTTGTCGCGGGGAAGGTCGATGTCGACGTTTGTGAGGTTATGTTCGCGGGCACCACGAACGATGAGTTGATCAGCCATCGGCGGAAACCATAGTCGCGCTTTTTGGCCAAGATACGAACGAACGTTCGCCTACCGAAAATTCTTCGAACCCAGATCAGCGGAAGCAGCAGCGCTCCTCGCCGACTCGGGCTAGGACGAACCGGCGACCGACTCGAGAAAGGTGGTGACTCGGAAGTACACGCCGCCGCTCAATTCGACGAACTCGACACTGGTTGGAACAAACCCAGCGATGTCGGCAGCGTCATCGATGGCGCCGTCAGGATCGGACACAGCTTCGGCAACGGCGACTTCGGACGCGAGCTCCACGTAGCCAAACTCGTCGATGCCAGCCTGATTCAAAACCGACGTCGCAACCGGAAGCGACTCATCTGTTGCTGCGGTCAACCACTGCTCATCGAGCATGAGCGGACCAGCCTCTCGAGCGATGAAAGCGGGCTCGAAGATCAATGCAGGTTCGGGACGGTCGGCCAACTCATGCAAGGCGGCACTGAAGTCGTTGGTTCGTTGGTTGGTCCAAGCCAGACCGAACAGTGACACCAGCACGGACAGGGAGACGAAGAACCGAAGCAGCATCTCGTTCCCGACATGTTGGAGCGCAATGGCACCAATAACCAGAAGAAAGATGCTCCCGGGCAGCAGGTACCGTGCGCCCCACTGGGGAACCGCTCCCCCGGTGAACTGAAAGGCCCACACAAGCGGAACAGCAACCGCCGAGATAACGAGCGGAAGACGAAGAGCCTTTACCCGCCACCCGGCTACAACTGCGGCGGCGATAAGCGGAACAGCAGCGGTTGCACCAGGTACGAAACCGAGGCCAGAGATAAGCCGAAGGAGCAGGATTGCCCCGACGGCGATGAGTGCCATCGGCGCCCGCTCGGAACCCTGGCGGGTCAGAACAACGGCACCGGCCAGCAGCGCAAAGAACACCACACCAATCCCTACAAAGACTGGATCGCTGGTTGGGAACAATCCGAAACCGGTGATGAATGCTTCTTCGATACGGATTCCGGTCTTCGCTCCGCCGACCGATGCAGTCGTTGCTACACGACCCGCACGACGGACCTCATCGAGCATCGCCTGCTCAAGCATGCTGTTCAGTGCGGCGACCGCCCCAAACCCGATAGCGGCAAGCGCCCCGGAAATGACGGAGGAAAGCAGCAGGCGTCGGATCAGGAGGCCAGTACAAACTACCGCCACCGTGGCGAAGCCAAAGACGACAACCTCGGTCCGCATCGAGGCACCGGCGCCAAAGGCCGCTCCGCCAGCTGCGGCAAACGACCAGGCGCTCGGCCGTTCCCAGACCTCCAGCAACGCTCGAATACCCCAGAGCGTGAAAGCCGCTCCGAGTGTGTGTTCCCAAAAGTCGATCGAGTAGACAGCGATCGGTGATGCCAACGCCGTCAGCCAAAACACCATCCATTGATCGCCGCCGGCCAGGCGACGAGCAATCGACCGTGCGGCGAACGCCGATGCGATACCACCAAGCATGGGCAGCAGCAACGCCAAGTGGTAGCCACCGAGCTCATAGAGCGGCAGCGCGGCATAAAGAACTGGAAGGGTCGTGACGTTGACCCAGGCATCGCCAACTCGGTCGGTATGCCAGAACGGGTGGACCTCGCCGTCGGCGTCCCATTCGGCAGCCCAGTACCCGACCGACGGGGTCAAGGTGCCCTCGCGGCTCATGTATTCGAGAGTGGCGGTTTTCCCGCCGGTGTCGGTACTCAAGTACCCGGCCGTCGAAGGGTTCAAAAGCGACAGGGCGACATACACAACAAGTACAACGATCGCCGCCGCAGGGACCATCCAGCGAGGTGTCCTCGCTACGTCTGGAGATGCGGATTGAGAGACGATTTCCGAGGCATCGGGCGCGACATGTTCGCTGGTGATCGACATACCGCTTCCAATCGGCAGCGAACCGGCCGCACTAAGGCCGCAGACCCCGAAGAACTGCGGCTTGGTTAGCTCGAAGCGCCCTTGATGTCTCGAAGCTCGCGCTTGAGTTCTTTGACTTCGTCGCGAAGCCGGGCGGCATATTCGAACCGGAGGTCGCGAGAGGCATCGCTCATCTCAGCCTCGAGCGTAAGAATCAAACGGCCGATGTCGTCGCCAGCCATATCGGCAGTGTTGATCTGAGGGCGAGCGCGATCGGCGGCCAATGTCGACAGTTTCTCGGGAACCGGTGCCTTCTCGGATGCCGGGCGTAGGAAGGCGAGAATATCGGTGACGGCCTTCTTGATGGTCTGCGGATTGATGTTGTGCAGCTTGTTGTAGTCCTGCTGCAACCCGCGGCGACGGTTGGTTTCGCTGATGGCTTTCTTCATCGAGTCGGTCATGACATCGGCGTACATAATCACCTGACCGTCGACGTTTCGAGCCGCACGACCAATGGTCTGCACGAGCGAGGTAACGCTGCGAAGAAAGCCTTCTTTGTCGGCGTCGAGAATGGCGACCAAGGACACCTCGGGAAGGTCGAGACCCTCTCGAAGCAGGTTGATACCCACCAGCACATCGAACTCGCCGAGCCGCAGATCGCGCAGGATCTCGATGCGTTCGATGGTGTCGATCTCGCTGTGCAGGTATCGCACCCGCACACCCATCTCGAGCAGGTAATCGGTGAGGTCCTCGGACATCTTCTTGGTGAGTGTGGTGACCAGCACCCGACTGTCGAGCTTCACCCGTTTGTCGATCTCGGCGAGAAGGTCGTCGATCTGGCCCTTCGTCGGGCGAACCATGATCTCGGGGTCGATGAGTCCGGTTGGTCGCACGATCTGCTCGACGATCTGGGCGCTGTTACCTACCTCGAAGTCGCTGGGCGTGGCCGACAAGAAGATTGCCTGACCAATCCGCTCGAGTACCTCGTCGAATCGCAACGGCCGGTTGTCGGCCGCCGAGGGCAACCGGAACCCGTGCTCGATAAGCATCTCCTTACGGCTCTTATCGCCCATGTACTGGCCGTGGAGCTGCGGGATAGCAACGTGAGATTCGTCGATGACCAGCAGGAAATCGTCGGGGAAGTAGTCGATAAGCGTGCTGGGCGCCTCGCCATGCGTGCGCCCATCGATGTGCATCGAGTAGTTCTCAATACCGTTGCAAAAGCCGATCTCCTGCATCATCTCGAGGTCGTACTCGGTACGCATCCGTAGACGTTGGGCCTCGAGAAGCTTGCCCTCTTCTTGGAACGTTTCGAGCTGTGTCTGCAGCTCGTCCTGGATCGTGACGATGGCCCGCTCCATGCGCTCTTTGCCCGCCACATAGTGCGTGGCCGCAAAGATGACGATTTCATCAAGTGATTCAATGCGCTCGCCAGTAAGCGGATCGACTCGGGTGATTTGCTCGATATCGTCGCCAAACAGCTCGATACGAATAACGGTCTCGTCGTAGGCCGGGTGGACCTCGATGGTGTCGCCGCGCACTCGAAACTTGGCCCGCACCAGGTTCATGTCGTTTCGCTCGTACTGCATATCGACCAGTCGGCCGAGGATCTCGCGCTGATCCATGGCGTCGCCCTTGCGGACCAGCAACATCTGCGTTTCGTACTCTTCAGGGGCACCGAGACCGTAGATACAGCTGACCGACGCGACGATGATGGTGTCGCGGCGGGTGAGTAAGGCCGAGGTTGACGAGTGTCGCAGCCGATCGATCTCATCGTTCACCGACGAGTCCTTCTCTATGTAGGTATCGCTCGTCGGCATGTATGCCTCGGGCTGGTAGTAGTCGTAGTAAGAAACGAAATACTCGACCCGGTTGTCGGGGAAGAACTCGCGAAGTTCGTTGGCCAGCTGTGCGGCCAGTGACTTGTTCGGCGCCAAGACCAAGGTTGGCCTCTGCACGGCTTCGATCGTCCACGCCATGGTGGCGCTCTTACCCGAACCGGTAATCCCGAGAAGGGTTTGGAAACGATCGCCCCGATCGAGGCCCTCGGTCAACGCCTTGATCGCGGCAGGCTGATCGCCGGCCGGCTCAAAATCGGAGACGACCTTAAAGGGAACCATCGAACGCTCAAGTGCCATCGCAACATCCTAGAGCTCACCTCTGACAACGTCCGGTCCGGAAGCGAGCGAGGTGAGCTAGCCCAGCTCGTTGAGAGCGTCTTCGATTCCTTTGTGGAACGTTGGGTAGGCGTAGATCATCGACCGCAGTGTTGGCACGGGAATTTTGGCATGCACGGCCAACGACAGGAACCCAAGAACCTCCCCGCCATTCGGGCCGGCCGAGGTCGCTCCGACAACCACATCGGCGTCAGCATCGATGACGATCTTGATGAAGCCCTCGTTGCCGACAGAATGCAGCCATCCACGAGCTGTGTGGGCCACAGCTTTGTTCACGACAGCCACGTTGATGCCCTTCTCGCGGGCCTCGGCCTCGGTGAGACCAACTGCTCCGATTTCGGGATCGGTGAAGGTAACAGCCGACAACGCATCGAGGTTCAACGGTTCGGTTTCGTTGCCCAAGATGTCGTCGGCGGCGATCGATGCCTGACGTGTGGCGAGGTGCGTAAACATGCCGTCGCCAGCGATGTCGCCCACGGCCCACACACCATCGATAACCCGCTGATGTCCGTCGACGTCAAAGAAACGCAGATCTTCGGAAAGGCCCAGCGCAGCAACGCCAAGCTCTTTCAGGAAGGTCTGGCGTCCGGTAGCAACCAGTAGCTTTTCGCCCGTGACTACTGTGCCGTCTGGCATCGAAATCGCAAACTCGCCAACGCCGCCGTTGGCGGCAGCATCGTGGGTAACTTCGCTCGCGAACTGACCGGTATGCACCGCAATACCCTCGGCCTCGAAGACCTCCTGTAGGACGGCGCCGGCTTCGGGTTCGTTTCGAGGAAGGAGCCGATCGGCGCCCTCGATAACCGTGACCTTCACGCCGAACCGAGCCGCTACCTGAGCCAACTCGGCACCGATGGCACCGCCACCAAGGACCAGCATCGATGCCGGCAGCACCTCGGTCTGCACGATCTGATGGTTGGTCCAGAAGGGCGTATCGGCCAATCCCGGGATAGGGGGAACAGCGGCCAGGGTTCCGGTGGCCACAACGATTCCCTTTGACGCCACGTAGGTATCGCCGTTGACCTCGACGGTTCCGGGCGCCGTGATCTTGGCGTAGCCGCGAACGAAGGTTCCGCCTTTGCCGACAAAGCGGTCGACGGCGACGGTGTCGTCCCAGTTGTCGGTTGCTTGTTCGCGGATGCGTCTCGCGACCGGCGCCCAGTCGGGAGTGGTGGTCGACGACCCAGCAAGCTCGGCGACCCGTCGGCTCTCGGCCAATAGGTCGGCGGCCCGGATCATCATCTTGCTCGGCACGCAGCCCCAGTACGGGCACTCGCCGCCGACAAGGCCGCCTTCGATTCCGACCACGTTCAGTCCGGCTTCCGCCAACTGCCCGCCAACGGTTTCTCCCGCAGGTCCTAAGCCAATGACGATGACGTCAACATTGGTGTTTTCTGCATTGACATTCTCTGGCATGTTCTCTGTCCTATCGTGTTTCGAGCCCGGCCATCAGCGCCGACTCATGCGTTCTGTGGTTTCGAAACCACCACAGGACAGAGATATATTTCGCCAGGTCTGGGACTTCTTTTGTGCGCCAGCGTGTTACGCCGAGGCGCTAGAGGCCAGAGCCCTCCATGTCACCGATGAGCTTCGGCTGTCCATCTGCCGGAACGATCATGCAGGTCACGTCCCGCGTTCCTTCTGCCCATGCTGCGGGGCCGGGGTACAAGTAGTCGAAGTACAGGACGGAGTCGGCGTATGCGGTTCCGACAAAGCTCTCGAAGGGATCCAAACACGTCTCGGCGATGGCATCGAAGAACGCATCGCTCGTTTCGTCGTAGGCGCCGACGTAGATCGTCGGACCCAGATCAGGTTTCGGCGAGATCCTCGAAAATCTTGAATTTGAGGTCAGCCGCGCGAGGATGCAGGGATGAGCGAGAACTCCAGCCCCAGCCAGATCGACGCTGTACTTTCCCCACTGCAAGGGACGATCGTGATGGCCCGAGTAGCGGCGGGCGACACCGTCGCCGCTGGCGCCGAACTCATCATCATCGAATCGATGAAGATGGAGCATGTGGTCAAATCCAGCGCCGCTGGTGTTGTGACCGATGTGCTCGTTGCCGCAGGCGAGCAGGTGACCAAAGGCCAGACGCTCGTGACGCTGGGCGAAGCCGCCGAAGCCGATGTCGACACCGAGGTTGTAGAGGAAGAGATCGACCTCGACTACATCCGCCCCGATCTTGCCGAGGTCCTCGAACGTCACGCAATCGGTCTCGATGCCGCCCGATCCGACGCGGTCGCCAAGGTCCATGCTCGCGGCCAACGCACGGCCCGCGAGAACCTCGATGACCTGGTCGATGAAGGCTCGTTCACCGAATATGCCCCGCTGGTCGTGGCAGCCCAACGGAAACGACGAGACATCCAAGAACTCATCGAACGCACCCCGGCCGACGGACTCGTCGGTGGACTCGGCCACATCAACGGCCACCTGTTCGACGAGTCAGCCACTCGCTGCGCTGTGCTCTCGTACGACTACATGGTGCTTGCTGGAACCCAGGGTCAGCAGAACCACCGCAAGAAGGACCGCCTCTTCGAGATCGCCGAAGAGCTAGAACTTCCCGTCGTGTTCTTCACCGAGGGTGGCGGCGGACGCCCCGGCGATACCGACGGCCTCGGTATCGCCGGCCTCGACTGCTTTGCCTTCGCCTACTGGGGTCGCCTGAGCGGCCTGGTCCCTCTTATCGGCATCAACTCTGGATTCTGTTTCGCTGGGAACGCAGCGATCCTTGCGGTCTGCGATGTCATCATCGCCACCAAAGATTCCTTCATTGGTATGGCAGGTCCTGCGATGATCGAAGGCGGCGGCCTCGGCGTGTACAAGCCGACCGAGATCGGCCCCATCGAGGTGCAGTCAGCCAATGGCACCGTCGACCTCGTCGCCGACGATGAAGCCCATGCCGTCCAACTCGCCCAGCAATACCTCAGCTACTTCCAAGGCCCAATCGACGATTGGGAGTGCGCCGACCAGCGCATCCTTCGTCACGTTGTGCCCGAAAACCGGCTCCGCGGCTACGAGATGCGCGACGCCATCGAGGGAATCGCCGATACCGACTCGGTCCTCGAACTCCGCCGCGGTTGGGCGCCGGGCATGATCACCGCGTTCGCCCGCATCGAGGGCCGACCCGTCGGCATCATCGCCAACGACAACCACCATCTCTCAGGCGCAATCGACGCTGATGCCGCCGACAAGTCGTCACGCTTTATGCAGCTCTGCGACGGCTTCGACATCCCGATCCTGTTCCTGTGCGACACCCCGGGCTTCATGGTGGGTCCCGAATCCGAAGAAGCCGGTATGGTCCGCCACGCCGGACGCCTCTTCGTCACCGCCGGCAGCTTGTCGGTGCCGTTCTTCACCATCGTGACCCGCAAGGGATACGGCCTCGGCGCTCAAGCGATGGCCGGAGGTGGCTTCAAGATGGGTGTGTTTACCGTGTCGTGGCCCACCGGCGAATTCGGCGGGATGGGCCTCGAAGGTTTCGTGAAACTCGGCTACAAACGAGAACTCGACGAAGCCGAGGCCAACGGCGGCATCGAAGCAGCAACCAAGCTGTACGACGAATTGGTCGACCGCATGTACGAGCACGGCAAGGCACTCAGCGCAGCCAGCCACTTCGAGATCGACGAAGTCATCGACCCAGCAGACAGCCGCAAATGGGTCTTGAGCGCGTTAAAGGCGGCTCCTCCGGTACCGGAACGTCGGGGCAAGAAGCGCCCGATGATCGACACGTTCTAAGTCGGTACCTGACGGGACTCGAGACTTTGAGTCTGGGCACCACGCCGCTTTCGCCGTTGCCGGCCGGGACACGGTCGACACCTTGCGGGACTAATGACTTTGAGTCTGGGCACCACGCGCAATCGCCTCAAACCATTTGGGGCCTGAACCGTACGTGCCGCGACGCGTGCCGGTTCGACGCGTCAAGCGCGTGGTCCGGGACAGCTGTTATTGCCCTGCGGGCGGCCCGTTCCGCACGGAGCGGCTCGCAGCGCGCCGGCTGCTCTTTCGTTCGTCACATGCCTACAGATTGCGTGGTGGCCGCAGCGCACCGGACGTTTTGTTGTTTGTTGCAGGCTCTTTCCCAAAGCCTGGGACAAGCGCCTTCAAACCAGCACAACCCAGCCTTTAGGTCGTCACGGGCCTGCAAACTCGCCAGTGGGCGCGTAGCGCCGGACATCAACAGTGTTTTGCATGCCCCTCCGAAAGGCTCGAGGAAAGAGCCCGCAAAGCCAACAAGACAGCCGGTGCGCTGCGGCCACCACACAGTCTGCAAGCTTGCAACGACCAGCAAACCAACCGGCGCGCTGCGAGCCGCTCCGTGCGGAACGGCCCGGCCGGAGGCCAATAATCGCTGTCCCGGACCAAGCGCTCAAGTAACAACTGTCGACACACGTCGCGGCAACGTGCGGTTCAGGCCCCAAACGATTCGGGCCAAAGTGGCGTGGTGCCCAGAAGCGGCGCTCAAAGCGGCCACGTACAACACCAGACCCAAACGCCGAGCGTCAAAGCGGCGTGGCGCCCAGAAGCAGGGTCGGTCCCGTCAGGTATCTGCGCCGACAACCTGCGTCTGTAGCTCGCGCTTCAGCACCTTGCCGCTCCCAGTACGAGGGAACTCCGGCAACACCGTCAAACCCTTCGGAAGCTTGTAACCCGCAAGGCGCTCACGGGCGAACTCTCTGAGATCGTCCAAAGACGGTTCATCAGCACCCGCCGCCACCGTGATGCATGCGTGCACGGCTTGGCCCCACTCTTCGTCGGGTACGCCGAACACGGCCGCCTCCCCCACCGCTGGGTGATCGTCGAGCACATTCTCGATCTCGGCCGGATACACGTTGACCCCGCCAGAGACCACCAGGTCGTTCCGCCGATCGCAGATATACCAGAAACCATCGTCATCGAAATAGGCGATGTCGCCCACCGTCTGCCAATCATCGAGCCGGTTGGCCGCAAACTGTTCGTCGTTCTTGAAGTACGTGTCAAACACTCCGGCAGACCGGACGTACAACGTTCCCTCGGTGTGCGAACTTTCGATCTTGGTGCCCTCGTTATCAAACAATGCCATCTCGACACCGGGCGCAAGTTCACCGCACGACCCTGGCTTTCGCAGATGATCGGCCGGTTTCATCACCGCCGAGATCGACAACTCGGTCGATCCGTAGACCTCCCAGAGGGACTCCACGGGGAAGTTGTCGAGGTAGGCGCGCTTAAGCGCCATGGTCCACGGCGCAGCGTTGGCGATATAGGCCCGCATCGAGGAGGTGTCGTACTTCGCCAGCACCTCGGCTGGAAGCGAGGTGATTCGCCGCATCGACGTCGGCGCCGAGAACGTCGAGGTCACGCCGTACTCCTCCACGGCCTGTAACCAACGCTCGCTGTCGAACGCTGGCTGGGTGATAACCGTTGCGCCCAGCAGCTGGGAACGCAGCGCAAAGGCGCTCGGACCCGAGTGATAAAGCGGCCCGGTGGTCAAGTACACGTGGTCGGTATCGCCACCCCAAATCATCTCGAGAAGCGCACCGAACTGACCAGGAGCGCCGCCGATCTTCCGAAGCGCCCCTTTCGGGACACCGGTTGTACCGCTTGTGTAAAGCAACATACGGGTGGATTCGTCGGCGAGATCCGGGTCGGTAGGCGTCGAGTCATCCGACTTCCCAAGCCGCGGGATCGACTCGGGCACCAAGTGGTCGTATCCCTCGTCGCACCATGCCACGGCGGCCTCGCTATGCGTTGCAATGAAGTTGGCCTCATCCACCGTGAGTTTGTAGGGCACCGGCACGGCGATCATGCCGGTGCGGCGGGATGCATGGGTGATGGCGATCGCTTCGAGACTATTTGGGCCGCACCAGCCAATCTTTGACTCTGGGGCCAAGTCTGCGGCGACGATTGCGTTGCCCCAACGGTTCACCTCGGCCTCGAATTGGGCGTAGGTCATCGACCGGGTTTCGCCCGGCTCGCCCTCGATGCGCTGGTCGATCACGGCGATCGAATCGGGAGCTACAGAAGCCCAATGGGTCAGGTGGTCAATCGACATCCCGGCAACTTAGCGAACGGCTTACTCAAACCTGTTAGTTCCAGCCCACAGAAACCCTTGCAGTCGGCTATTTCGGCCCGAAATTTCTGCCCAACCCCGCTGGTACGCGCCGGGATCTACGCGGATAGGCTTTCCGTACGGATTACGCCATGGTTCTGCCGTGTGCGTGCATCATCCGAATACCTCACCTCACCGCAATTCCGCGGCGTGCAGACAGTCTGCCTGAGCTGACGATTTCTATCCCCTAAGAGAGCACTTCTTGTCCACTATTGAAACCCCGCACCAAGAACCAATGGGTACCTTCGATGACGAAGGTAACTACATCCCCCGCAAGATCATCGACGACGACCTCGGTGGCATGTCCATCGATGAGGCCTACGACGCCTCCATGGTTTCGGTCGAAGACGGCCAGCTCGTTATCGGAACCGTTGTCAAAGTCGACCAGGACGAAGTGCTCCTCGACATTGGCTACAAGTCCGAAGGTGTTATCCCGTCGCGCGAACTCTCGATCCGCAATGACGTCAACCCTGACGAGGTCGTAAAGCTCGGCGAGAAGATCGAAGCGCTTGTCCTCACCAAGGAAGACAAAGAAGGACGTCTCCTTCTCTCCAAGAAGCGTGCGCAGTACGAGCGTGCATGGGGAAGCATCGAAGACAAGAAAGAAGCAGACGAGCCAGTCGAAGGCCTCTGCATCGAGGTCGTCAAGGGCGGCCTCATCATGGACATTGGTCTCCGTGGCTTCCTTCCAGCATCGCTGGTCGAGCTCCGTCGAGTCCGCGACCTCCAGCCCTACGTTGGCCAGACGCTCTCGGCCAAGATCATCGAGCTCGACAAGAACCGCAACAACGTTGTGCTTTCCCGTCGTGCATGGCTCGAAGAGACTCAGAAGGAACAGCGCGAAGACTTCCTTCACAACCTCAAGCCAGGCGAACGCCGCAAGGGCATCGTTTCCTCGGTCGTCAACTTCGGTGCATTCGTCGACCTCGGCGGCATGGACGGACTCGTTCACGTCTCCGAGCTCAGCTGGAAGCACGTTGATCACCCCGGCTCCATCGTTGCTGTCGGCGACGAAATCGACGTGCAGGTCCTCGAGGTCGATCTCGACCGCGAGCGCATCAGCCTGTCGCTCAAAGCCACTCAGCAAGATCCATGGCAAGAATTCGCCGGAAACCACCAGGTTGGCGAGCTCGTCTACGGCCGAGTCACCAAGCTCGTACCGTTCGGCTCGTTCGTTCAGGTCGGCGACGGCATCGAAGGCCTTGTGCACATCTCAGAAATGTCGGCCCATCACGTCGATCTTCCCGAGCAAGTTGTTACCCCTGGCGAAGAGCTCTGGGTCAAGATCATCGATCTCGACCTCCAGCGCCGTCGCATCAGCCTGTCGATCAAGCAGGCTGCCGAAGGTGGCGTCGTTGCTGCTGAGTACCAGGAGCACTTCGGTGAGCACGCCTACGACGATGAAGGTAACTACATCGGTGGCGACGAGACCTCTGAGGGTCAAGAAGCTTGGGCCGAACTGTACGCCGAAGAAGGCGCACCAGCAGCCGACGGCGAAGCCGCACCGACAGCCGAGGGCGAAGCTGTAGCGGAAGCTGCACCTGAGGCCGAGGCTCCAGCCGAAGCACCAGCGGCAGAAGCGCCAGCAGAAGCAGCCCCAGAGGCAGAAGCACCAGTAGCTGAAGCAGCTCCCGAGGCCGCTCCTGCTGAGGCAGAAGCACCAGCAGCAGAAGAAGCTCCAGCAGCCGCTGAAGCCGAAGCTGCCCCTGAGGCCGAGGCATAGCGTTCGCCTTTATTTGTAGGGGGATTCCCCCGAAAAGGTAATGAAATCTTCGAAGAACCGCCCGAAAGGGCGGTTCTTTCGTTTTTACGGCTAGATCTCGGCCCATGGGCCGTTCGAACCACTTCTCGAATCCGGCTCAAGTGCCCCCCTCAGATTCCGATCAGACATATGACCACTTGTCTCACTTGTCTCACGAGGAATGTAAGAGCCGTGACATCACGCAGAACCCTTATCCTGATCGCAGCGATTGCCATTGGCACCGTTGCTTCCTACGTTCTCTGGAGTTATATCCAGGGTGTAAAGGACGACCTGAACGAAGGCGCACAACAAGCCGACGTATTCATGGTTATCACCGACATCCCGGAAGGCACCCGTGGTGAGGACGCACAGCGCACCTCGATTGAGGTCCGCCAGATTCCGAACAACATCAAACCGGCAAACGCCGTAACCGATCTTGCCCAGATCACCGGCAAGGTGGCCCTGAGCAACATGGTCACCAACGAGATCCTCAAGGTCGGCGACTTCATCGACCCGAGCGTCAAGCAGACCTCGTTCTCCGACCTCCTTCCTGAGGGAATGGTCACCGCATCGATCAACATCGACCGAGTCCGTGCAGCCGGTGGCTTCCTCGCACCTGGCGACGAG
Organism: uncultured Acidimicrobiales bacterium; assembly: GCA_937934655.1. Classification (GTDB taxonomy): domain Bacteria; phylum Actinomycetota; class Acidimicrobiia; order Acidimicrobiales; family SHLQ01; genus CALLQB01. The sequence continues at coordinate 44,607 of CALGZB010000037.1, forward strand.
GTCAACATGATGGTCGTCGGCGAACCGTGGGAACAACCATTCGGCTCGATCCCTGACGATGAGCTCACCGAAGAACAGCGACGAGACAACAACGCCGTTGGCGGAACCCCCTACCAGGCACCAGGACGTTGGTTCTACCAGAAGGTCAAGATCCTTGCGATCGAAGACCGTCTTGCTCCCCGTGCCGGTGAAGAAGTTGTTGATACCGGCGTCACCGTAACCGGCGGCGGAATCATCACTATCGCTGCTCCCCCAGACGCAATCCTCCGCATCATGTCGGTACCGTCTTCGGCAATCGTCTTCACACTCCTGCCCGATGGCTATGAAGCCAAGGTCTGGAACAACCTGACCCTTGACGAGGTCATCGAGGACATCCTCCCCGGCGAGGACGAGAACTACCTCACCCCATACGGCCCAGGCGGATACAACGCCTTTATCGACGGCGATACCGAAGGCGCATCAATTGCGTTCGGTGAAGACGGCCGACAGATCGGCGACACCAGCAGCGACAACATTGGTGACGACGACAACCGTGCTGGTGGCAACACCGGCGGCGGAACCGACAACCCCTTCGGTGGCACCGAAACCGACGACCCAGCCGTAGCCGGCGACGACTCCGGCGAGGAAGAGTAACAACATGTCATCCTCATTCTTCGAAGATGACGGCAACTGGTTCGACGAGCCCTTCGGCTCAGAAGAATCAGAACCGTCGGCATCAGATGCCCCATCATTGTCTGCGCCAGAAGGTGTAACCGTGGTCGTCGTAGACGCCGACGGCGCCACCCAGGCCGAGATCGTGAACCAGCTCGGCGGCAACATTGCCACCTTTGGTTCGCTTCCAGAGCTTGCGGCTCGTCTTACCGGCGCACCGGTTGTGGCCGTCCTCGGTCCAAGCATCTCCGACGATGCAAGCCTCAGTGCGGCATCGCACATGCTCCAAACTCATCACGAGCTCGGAACAATCCTGATCGCTCAGGAACTCTCCACCTCCTTGCTGCAGCTTGCGCTGCGTTCGGGCGTGAAAGATGTTCTTGCCGCACCCATCGACAACCTCCAGCTTCTGGAAGCCGTCGACCGGGTTGGCTCGAGCTTGGCTCCAGTTCCGACGACCAACCACACGGTTGGATCTGATGAGCTCTACGACGAGTTCGGTTCGAGCGGCGAGACCGGCCAGGTCATCACCGTCTTCTCCACCAAAGGTGGAGCCGGCAAATCGATGCTCGCATCAAACCTTGGTGTCGTGCTCGCTCAGCGAAGCGACCGTCCAGTAGCCCTGGTCGACGCCGACCTTCAGTTCGGCGACATCGCCGTCATGCTCAAACTCGCACCGGCTCACACGCTGGTCGACGCTGTAGCAAACGCTGATCGTCTCGACGAACCAATGCTTCGCAGTCTCCTCACGACCCACGAGCCTTCGGGCCTGTTGGTCATGCCAGCTCCACTCGAGCCGGCGTTTGCTGATCAGATCGGTGCTGCCGAGATGATTCAGATCATCGAGGGGCTCCGTCGCTTCTGCTCACACGTCATCATCGACACGCCTGCGTACTTCAACGACGTCGTGCTCGGAATGATCGAGATGAGCGACGACGTACTCCTGATCGCCGGGATGGATATCCCCAACATCAAGAACGTCAAGATTGGTCTGCAGACTCTGCGACTGCTCAACACCCCGATGGAAAAGATCCGTCTCGTACTCAACCGAGCCAACTCCAAAGTGAAGCTCGATGTGTCCGAGGTGGAACGCACCCTTCAGGTCAGCGCCGACTCGTTGCTCCCCAGCGACGTGGTTGTCCCGCAGTCCATCAACAAGGGAATTCCCGTAGTCCACGCATCGCCTCGCAGCGGTGTTGCCCGTGCCCTCGAAGAGCTAGCCAACGACTTTATTTCCGTCGAAGGCAACCGCAAACGTAAGTAACGACCAGAAGGTCTGATTTCCCATGTCTTTGTACCAGCGACTCCACCAAGCCCAAGGCGGCGAAGAAGGAGCACCCGGAGCTACCAGTGGTAAGCCCGGCCGCGATCCCGTACTTGATGAACTTCGCTCGAAGATTCATCACGTCCTGATCGATGACCTGGGCCCAATCCTTTACGACAACCGTCTGGCTCCAGATGACCTTCGCAAGAAGGTCCACGAGCAGCTTCACGCTGCGCTCGCTGCCGAACGTGCACCACTGTCGGCAGCCGACAAGGCGCAACTGATCCAGGACGTCGCCGACGACATCCTCGGATACGGACCGATCGAACAGCTCCTCTCTGACGATGACTGCTCAGAAATCATGTGTAACGGCCCAAACCAGGTCTACATGGAAAAGGGCGGAAAGCTCACCCTCTCCGACGTCACCTTTGTTGACGACATGCATCTTCGTCGGATCATCGACAAGATCGTGGCCCAGGTTGGTCGTCGAATCGACGAATCAACACCACTTTGTGACGCTCGTCTTCCCGACGGCTCTCGTGTCAACGCGGTTATCGCTCCCCTGGCGGTTGGTGGACCATTCCTCACCATTCGTAAGTTCAAGGCTGACCCGCTCCAGATTGACGACCTCATCCGTTTCGGCACGCTCAACGCCCAGGCCGCCCGCTTCTTGCAGGCGTGCATTGTTGGAAAGCTCAACGTTGTGGTTGCTGGTGGTACCGGTACCGGTAAAACCACGACACTCAATGTGCTCTCCTCATTCATCCCCGAGGGCGAACGAATCGTCACGATTGAGGATGCCAAAGAAATCCAGATGCACCAGGACCACGTGCTTTCGCTCGAGTCCCGCCCGCCAAACATCGAAGGCAAGGGTGCCATTCACATTCGTGACTTGGTAAAGAACTCACTGCGTATGCGTCCTGACCGCATCGTTGTTGGTGAGTGTCGTGCAGGCGAGGCCTTGGACATGCTCCAGGCTATGAACACGGGTCACGATGGCTCACTCACCACCGTTCACGCCAACACCCCTCGAGATAGCCTCGCCCGTCTTGAAACGCTGGTAATGATGGCCGGTTACGACCTGCCCATCGGCGCTATCCGCCAACAGATGTCTTCGGCCATCGACCTCATTGTTCAGTGCAGCCGTCTTCGTGATGGTTCACGAAAGATCACCTACATCTCCGAGGTTCAAGGTATGGAAGGTGAAATCATCACCCTCCAGGACATCTTCTTGTTCGACTGGAGCGCTGGTGTCGACGAAAGCGGTCGATATAAAGGCTCGCTCAAACCCGTTGGTGTTCGTCCGAAATTCGCTGAGAAACTCGCTGATCAGGGCATCCGCCTCGGTCCCGAGGTCTTCCAGCCCGACGGTCCTCGCCGGCCAGCACGGGGGCGTTAACCATGTCCGTCCACAAGACACGCCGAGCAAACCCGCAGGGTCGACTCGAGTCGCCGCGTGTTCTGGTCGCCTCACGGCAAGAGCAGAACCGGTGGCAGAATCCGCTTTGGCAACAGTCCATCGCCTTTCTTCTGATCAGCATGCTTGTCATGGTCCTCGTCGCTCCCGCGGCGATGGCCCAGGGCGAAACCGAGGCATCCGCCACGGAACGCCCGGCAGCATCGGTCCAGATGATTCAGGCCACCGACGACTCCAATGGAACGCTCACCATTGTTCAGGCCGCCGAAACAGCGCCCGAGGTCTCGATCTCGGTTAATGGCGTTGCTTCAGACAACCTGAACATCAACAAGGCCACCAACAGCGACCTGCCGGTCTCGACCATCATCGTCATCGATACTTCGGTACTCGGCGACACGGCGTTCGAGAGCTTCAAGACCATTGCGAGCGACCTCATTGCCAACAAGACTCCGGGCGAGCAAATGGCCCTGATCTCGACCGGTAGTGCCGTCAACGTCCGATCGACGCTTACTCGTGATCAGGACAAGCTGCTTCAACGAGTTTCGCAGCTCGAATCAAAGGGTGCGCACTACCTCTGGGATGGCGTTGACGAGGCCGTACGGCTTCTGTCGAAAACCCCTCGAGGATCGATCCGCAACGTGGTCGTTCTTGCTGCCACCGCCGACGTAACGTCAACCACCACCGCCGCTGCGGCTCGAGGCGAAATGCTCTCGAACACCGCAATCGGCCATGTAATGGTCGTCAACCGCGACGGTGTCGACGTGAACTCGTTGAACCGCTTTGCAGTGGAGTCGAAAGGCTCGATCAACGTCGTGACTCAGAGCGCCTTCGATGATGCTGCTGGGGTCGATGAAGCATCGCAAAGCCTTCGCACTGCCTCGCAGGGTTCGTGGGTCGTCAACTTCAAGAACGCCGAACTTCCCAACGGCGGAAACATCGCAATCGGCGTCGATGGTCGTGTTACCAACGCGGCGTTTATCAAGGGCTCGATCACTGCTGGCCCAGCGCTAAACCCGCTGCCGGTTCCCGAAGGCAACCGCTTTGCGCTTGTTACCGGAAACCTGGCCCGCACCATCGGAATCATCATGGGTGGCCTCGCAATTGGCATGGGCACCTTTGCGGTGTTCCTCCTGTTCCAGAAGCGTGAATCAAGCATTGGTTCGCTGCTCCAGCCCTACGACGAAGATTCTGGCTTTGGCGACGACTACGACGACATGGAGGAAGGCGGCTTTGCCTCCAACGCCCTCGTATCGAAGGCGGTCGACTTCACCGAAGACTTTGCCGACAAGCGCGGCATGCTCGATTCGGCTGCAGCGAAGCTCGAAAAGGCAAACCTTGCCCTTCGTCCCGCTGAGGCGATGACGATGTACTTCGGCGCAGTAGTGCTCGGCGCCATCCTTGGCCTCATGTTCAAGGGCTTCATGGGCTTGGTCGGCGGCACCGTCATTGGTGCCCTCTTGCCGGTCATGATCCTCAATCACTTGGGCAACAAGCGTCAAAAGAAGTTCAACGCTCAACTTCCCGACATGCTTCAACTACTCGCCGGTACCTTGAAAGCCGGTTACTCCTTCATGCAGGGCATCGAGGCCGTCTCGAACGAAGCCGAAGCCCCAATGGGCGACGAACTTCGACTCGTGGTCACCGAAGCTCAGCTCGGCAAGCCGGTTGAAGAAGCAATGTCTTCGGCAGCTGAACGCATGGAAAGCCCAGACTTTGCCTGGGCCGTTATGGCCGTGAACATTCAGCGAGAGGTCGGCGGTAACTTGGCCGAGCTCCTGATGACGGTTTCAGAAACCATGACCGCCCGTGAGCGCCTTTCCCGCGAGGTTGCGGCGCTCACCGCTGAAGGTCGAGTCAGTGCACTCGTCCTTGGTGCGATGCCGATCTTGCTCGGTCTCGCCATGTACGTCATTAACCCCGAATACATCGGTGTGCTCTTCTCCGAAACAATCGGGTTCATTCTTATCGGTGTAGCGGGTACCGCTATCACCATTGGCTTCCTCTGGATGAAGAAACTCATCGAGATCCGGATCTGAGGGCTAGGACATTCTTATGGAAACAATTCCACCAGAACTAGCGGTTGGCGGCTTCGGCCTTGCCTTGGCGCTTGTTATCTACGCCTTTCTTTCTCAAGCTGAGGAAAAGTCGGTAGTCCGAGAGTCGCTTCGGCAACTCGACGGCCCTGCTGATGCTGAGGAGTACACCGACGAGCGTCTCGAAGACTCGCTTCTGACCCGTTTGATGGGTCCAATGGGCGCTGTCTTGAGCAAGCTCGGCCGCCGGTTCACACCGCACGGCTACATCGAGCAAGCTCGTACCAAGCATCAGTCAGCCGGCATTTTCGAAGCCGAAGCGGTTGACCGCTTCCTGGCCACAAAGGTCATGCTGGCCATCGGTGTTCTGCCGATGTTCTACGTCACCTTGATCCTGAACCCACTTGGTTTGGGCGGCATGCTGAAGGTCGGGATGTTCCTTGTGCTTGGCGCTGCCATGCTCATGGGCCCCGACAGCTCGCTGAACCGTAAGGTTGAAGCTCGCCAGACCGAAATCCTTTCGGGTCTTCCTGATGTCCTCGACTTGCTCACCATTTCGGTTGAAGCGGGTCTTGGCTTCGAGCAGGCGCTCGATCGGTGTATCGAGAATGTTCCCGGGGCACTCTCTGACGAGTTTGCCCGCATGCTTGGTGAAACCCGCGCTGGTGCGGCTCGAGCCGAAGCCTTGCGCAACATGGATACACGTATCAATGTTCCCGAGGTTCGCTCGTTCATTCTGGCCATCATTCAGGCCGATACGTTCGGTGTTTCCATTGGTCGTGTGCTTCGTGCCCAGGCTGAGGAAATGCGAATCAAGCGGCGCCAGGTCGCCCAGGAAAAGGCCATGAAGGCTCCGGTGAAGATGCTCATCCCTATGGTGTTCTGTATCTTCCCCTCGATCTTCGTGGTCATCCTCGGCCCTGCGATGATCAACATCTCCAAAGCCTTCTAGCGCTCACCGTCGATCGACATGAGCGACACCACGTCGGCGGAGGTCTCACTCGATGAACTCGATGAACTCGATGAACTCGATGAACTCGATGAACTCGATGAACTCGATGAACTCGATGAACTCGATGAACTCGATGAAGATCTAACAGCGCCGACCGCCGCAACCGCGGTGGGGTGCCTCTTTGCCGCCGTTGGTGTGCTCATTGGGTTCAAAACCCTCGGCGACAACAGCTTCTTCACCCACCTTCAGACCGGTGAACTCTTCCTTCGGGATGGGTTCTTTACCAGCGATCCCTACACCTTCACCGGCGGCCCGGATGCGCCAGTGGTGGTGCAATCGTGGTTTGCATCGCTCATCTATGCCGTACTGAATCGCCTCGGCGGAGGCGTTGCACTCCAGGTGTTCCGGGCGCTCCTCACCGCCGGGTTGGCCACACTCGTTTGGCGGCTCAGTAGCACCGACGGGCTTACCGACAAACCCAACATGATCCTCGCCCGGGTCGCCTCCGTCGCTCCAGCGATCTTCCTGGGCCTCATCATGTGGTCCGAACGTCCTCTGCTGTTCGGCCTCGTCGGAATTGCCGCCGTCCTCTTTGTCGCCAACAACGACGTCTCACCGAAGCCCCTCGCCCTGGTCGGCCTTCTCTGGGTCTGGAGCCACGGATCCTTCCCTCTCGGTATTGCGCTTCTGTGTGCACTTGCCGTGGGCACGCTGCTCGACGGCCGCCGTCCAGACCGGGAACTCCGAGCCCTTGGTTGGCTTACCGCCGGCATCCTTGTGGGCGGAATCGCAAATCCGTACGGCCCCAAGCTCCTGCTCTTCCCGATTGAGCTCCTTCAACGCGGCGAGGTGCTCAGCCATATCGCCGAGTGGCAACCACTCAATCCCAAATCGTTCCTCGCCCAACTGTTCCTTATCGGGGCAGCGCTGATGCTCGCATCGCTGGTTCGGGTCCGTTCGTTCCGAACCGCTCTTGTTGGCTTAACCTTTCTGGGTCTGGCCATCATGAGCGTCCGCAACATGAGTGTCGCCGCGATCGTCTTTGTGCCGATCATCGCTCAGGGCTTCCACGGTGTCGGCAAAACCGTCGATACGCGACGCTCCGAATGGACTCGCAAGATGGTGGTGCTTACCGGCGCCGCCGCGTTGTTCATCTCGATGGCCAGTGTGTTCACTCAGCCCACATGGTCACTCGACCGGTATCCGATCGACGCCCTCGATTGGATGGAAGACGAAGGGATCCTCGATCCTGACGCACCCTTCGCTCACCCCGATTACGTAGGCAACTTCCTTGAACTCCGCTCCGACGCCGAGATCCCGGTGTACATCGACGACCGGTACGAGTTTCACTCGATCGAATTGGTAAACGACTACCTCGCGCTTTTCTTCGCAGAAGACGATTGGGAGGCCAGCCTCGACCGCTACGACCTCAACATCGTGTTGTGGAACGAAGGCTCCGACCTCGCCGAACGGCTAGAAGACTCTGCCAGTTGGTCCACGGTCTACGAAGACGAAGACTGGGTCGTCAGTTGCCGCAACAAGTGCGTCCCTAGCTAGGTGCCGAAGCGGCGAATACCTTCGCCATAGGCTGCGGTGAAAAGCTCAAGGATTTCGCCGTCTTTTGCGTGACGCCCGGTCGCATGTTTCGAGTAGAGCACCTCGCCATCAACCTCGACGTCGTACACGCCTGCTCCCCCGGTGACGAGCTTTAGCGATCCGATCACATGCTGGTAGTTACTGAGCAGTCCAGACGCAGCGCTCACGGCGCGGCCGGAATAATCTCAAGGAACGCAATACGTGATGCTGATCTCGTGCATGGTGCCAACCTAGCCCGACGCAGCATGAGTAACGGCAAAAGTGGGCGTAACGTGAGTAAGCGTCCCCTTACTCACGTTACGCCTGCGAAGAGGTCAGCCGTCCCACTGTCCCCGCCGTGCAGTTAGTGAGACGGGCAAAGATGATTCACCAGTCGTCCTGCCTGCAATACATCGCAGTTTAGCGATGGGCCAGACCGGCCAACACGTCTCCGAGACAACCGCGAACACTGTTCCGAACCGAGGGGAGAGGGAGGGAGGAATGGCGGGAGGGAGGGGACCCCACCCCATGTTCGGATTGCTAGCAGTTCTTTAGGTTCAGGTGGGAAGCCCCAACCCATCTGGGCGGCGGACCAGAGGATCGAGGTGGCCGAAGTCTTTCCCCGACTTCGAGCCATCTCGATCTCCAACAGAGGGCAACTGATGGCGAACTAGGAACCGACAGGGCGCAGGACCTTGAAGGCACAGCTGCTGGAATGAGGCTCAGGCCCCATTACCGTGGACACGTGAGTGAGTTGTCCGAAGCCACAGTCCGCAGTTACCTCGACCGCATCGGGATCGACGAAACGCCCGCCGTCACTTTCGACTGGCTTGCCCGACTTCAACGAGCGCATCTCAGCACGGTGCCATTCGAGAATCTCGATGTGGTGGCCGGGCGTCGGGTCTTCACCGATCTTGACCATTCACTCGCCAAGATCCTTGACCGCAACCGGGGCGGTTGGTGTTTTGAACTCAACGGAGCGTTTGGCGCTCTTCTCGAAGCCATCGGTTTTCCGGTCGGCCGCTTGGGCGCTGCCGTTCTTCTCGACGGCCCAACCACTGTCATCGACCACCTGACTCTGGAGGTCATGGTCGACGAACCGTTCCTCGTCGACGTCGGATTCGGCGACAGTTTCTCAACCCCGCTGCGCCTCAACACCACCGATGAACAAGACGGTGGCACCGGAACGTTCCAGTTCATTGCGAGTCCTCAAGGCACAACAATGGCTCGGCTCGACGATGGAGTACCGGTGGCGCAGTACCGCTTCAAACGGGTAGAGCACGCTCTGAAGGACTTCGTCGCTGCCAGCGATGCGTTACAGGATGACAAGACGTTGCACTGGAGTAACAAACCCTTCGCAACCAGGCTCATCGGTGGCGGCCCCCAACGGGTCACCCTGTTGAAGGACAGACTCAAACATACGGGCGGCGATCAGTACCAAGAGACCTCGATACCCCAACAAGACTGGGACGCAACGCTTCAGACCTGGTTCGGGATGGACCGACACGCCTAGCGGCTTCAAGCGCTCGAGTGCACGTGACCGCCCTAAGCGCCGCTTCTGGGCACCACGCCACTACGACCTAACCACAGGCAACCAGCGAGTTGCGGAGCAACTTGGTAAGGGCTTCGCCGCAGGCGAAACCGACGCTGTGCCCATACGCCAAAACTCGAGTCCCGCCAGGTTCAGCCCAAAAACACAGAAGCCGGCCCGTGAGGGCCGGCTTCTGCTTTCTAGCTTTCGTTTAGCTTGCGCTAAAGACGAATGGCTTAGTTGTCAACCTTCGAGGCGATCTCGGAGAAGCTCTTCGAGGCGCTCTTACCGAGCAGGGTTACTGCTGCGATACATACGACGGCGATAAGGGCAACAAGGAGGG
>CALGZB010000038.1 GCA_937934655.1 uncultured Acidimicrobiales bacterium
CAGAGCAAGTGCCAGACCAGGTGTCAAAGCAAGTGCCAGAGCAAGTGCCAGAGCAAGTGCCAGAGCAAGTGCCAGAGCAAGTGCCAGAGCAAGTGTCAGAGCAAGTGTCAGAGCAAGTGTCAGAGCACTGGTCTGACGAGGGGTCAGACGTTGTTCTAAGTTCGGGGCGTATGCAGCAGATTCCCGAGTCTCATCTGGACCTCGTCAACCGCCCGCTGGGTTGCGTCATTACGACGATCACGCCGAGTGGCCTCCCCCAGTCCACAGGAATGTGGTTTCTCCATGAGAATGGATCGATTCGGTTCTCGCTGCTCGAAAAGCGCAAGAAGTACCGCAACCTCCGGGCCAACCCGGCATGCACGTTCTTTCTCATGAGCCCCGAATCAATGAGCGACACCATCGAAGTCCGCGGCCGTGCTTCGTTCGAAGCCGACCCCGACAAGGCATTCGTGCAACGGGTCCGGAACCAGTACGGCTTTCCGACCCCGCCCAAGGACGGCCCCGAGGACAACCGATGGATCGTGACCATCGAACCCGAACGCATCAACACCACCGGTCGCCGCTAGGCCATGGCAACAACGAAAACACCCACACCGGTCTCGGCAGTCAAGGTTGCCGGAAACCGGAGCAACGGGAGTTGCCGTTGGCGTCCTGCCGACCGATCCGAAAACGCAGATTCGGCCTGGCCGCTCGTAAACGCACTGGCCGAACTGTTCTAGGACTGTGGCGATGGATGACCAACAACGTGCGATATGGAACGCGATTCTTCTTGGCGACCGAACCGTCGACAGCCTCGAAGTCGAACTCCTTCTTGCAGGTGCCGACGATGACGACGTTCGGTGGGTCGTTCGTAGCTTCGACCCAGGCGCCGACGATCTTCTGGCGCGCTGGCAGGCGCACTCAGCAGCCAATCTGGCAACCTCGAAGGCTACCGACGACGAGCTGATAGAGATCGCTGTCCAATGGGCGGCCGAGGTCGCTCGATCGGCTGCCACATTCGGTCTCGACGATCTTGTTTCGCAATGCGCTATGCCGGCAATCGTCGGCAAACGCCCCACTCGATCCGGGCAGCTCGATTATCTCGATTGGATCTCGCAGGTAAACGCCACGATCGACTCAGCGCCGGATCAGCAGGTAGGAGCGTCACAACTCCGCGAGGCCTACTGGGGTGCAACAAACTTCCACGAGCTCGTGTGGTTCCTGGCTGCGCCTATCAGCAACCTGCCCGTCGACCCAACGCCGTGTATCGAACATTTGCGCGGTGGCGGAGTCTGTTGGATCACCGTTGCTGGGCCGGTTATTGAACGCTTCCGTTAGCTTCCCGCCGCTCGACCGAAAAATCGGTACTTCTCTCGGTGCCGCCGACTCGATCCCTCACGGCGAAACGTCACCCCAGGCAGCCACAAGAGCAGCATCACCAAAGGTTTGGATTGTGGTTTCGTCATCGGCCGCTACTCGGCTCCACATATAGAGGTAGAGCGCTGAGGCTGTTCCACGAACGGCGCAGTCGCCCTTGCCGTGTTCTTGGGTCACCGTCAGCACGCCGTCGTTGGCTGCGAGCATCCATTCGCCGTCACCATCGGTGCGATGCAGGTGAAGCGAACCAGCTGGGAAATCGGAACGGGATCCGCCCGGCGAAGCTTGCATACCCACCTCGATGACTTCGTTGATCCCATCGTGGGCGAGGTCGGCGTCGAATGCCTCCGACTTCGGCCCGGCAACGCCTGCAGCGTTTTCGACATCCCAACGATGAACGGCGGTTTCGTGAACCATGCGGCGGTGGTAGAAGTCGACGGTGGATCCGGATCCCCAGTTCCATGCCGTGGCTGACGGGTCGACCGCCCGAAGCGCTCCGAGAAGTGCCGTGTGTTTCTCGAGGAAGTAGTCGACGATCGCTTCGCCCTCGGGTACGTCTTCGCGGTCGAGTTTTGCGGGGGCGTCAGAACCGGTGTTTTCAACGTTGGCGGTAATGAACCGGTAGACCCCGGCCATGTGGGCGATCATGCCGGCGACGTTCCAGTCGGGGCAGTGCTCGATTTGTTTGTCGAGGTTTTCGCGGGCGACTTCGGCGAGGCGAACACCATCGGTTTCGACGCTGCTGACCATTTGTTCGATATCCATACGTGGGAAGTTAGTACCTACAGATTTCGAAGTGCGATGTCGATACATCAACAAGTCATGTTTCGCACCAGGCGGTGCGGCGGAAGACATGTCGGCGCTCTACGGAATGGGAAAACCATGACTCGCGATTCCAATCGAACACGAATGACTTCGGCACTGCTGATAGCAGCGGTGATTCTCGGCTCGCTCACCGTCTTGGCCTCCCCCTCGGCAGCTGCCGGTTCGGCGCCGACGGTCTCGGCCACACAGGTCGACGAGAGCATCGACTTCGCCACGGTCCAATTCCTTGACCCATGGGACTTCTCCAACAATCAGGACCTCCCCAACTACTCCCAACTCAATCACTTCAAAATGACCAACACGTCGCGGTCGAACGGGGTGTTCCGCGGAACCTCAGAGCCGTTCGGATTCATGCGACTGCTCCAGAGCTGGGATAACAGCGGGCTTCCCTGGGGCCGCGATGGCGCCATCAACGAAATCGACACGGCCACGTACGACCGCATCTCGTTCCGCATGAAGACCGACCTCAGCCAGCCACGAACCGGCGGACGGGTGGTCTGGTACGACTGCGGCCAACTCCGAGCCGAATGCCAGGGCGGCACCAAGTTCGTCAGCGAACCCGGCTGGCACACCTACGACGTCGAACTCCAGAACGACCCGGCCGAGTACCCGGTCGAATGGCAGGGCATGGTGCGCGGACTTTCGCTCATCCCTAGCCGCATGGCCACCAACTTCGAAGTGGACTGGATCCGTCTGTACGACTCGAGCACCGGCCAAACCGTCACGGTGAACCCCTCATCATCGGGCGATCTGTACTGGGACCTCGATAGGAACCCGACCAACAACACCGCCTCGAACCCCAACTGGGGCCGAGTAGATCCGCTGGCCGTCGACGCCACAGGCCCGATCACGTTTAACGCCTCGGCGTTTCCCGTTGGCAACTACTTCTTCTACACCGATGACGGCTCGGGGGCATCGGCGTATTCAGCAGCGCTGAAGATCGATGCCCGACCTCGTGTTCAGGTCATCAACCCCGATCTGGCCGGTGGCCTTAGTTACGCCAAGAAGGTTCGCAAGGATCCGTGGGACTTCAAACAGGCATCGGACATGTGGCTCACCCCCAACGCCTCTGTGCAGATCCTCGGCGGAAAAGCCGTAGGCATCAACACGGCACCGGACCTCACTGACTCGGGCGTCTACCTGGCCACCAAGGCCGGGAAACCCATCAACACCTCGCAATTTCATCGCGTCACCATCAAGGTGTTCTACGCCGGAGACTTCAGCCTTTCGGCAACGCCAGGCGGCGGAATGAACGGCCGACTGGCATGGCACCGGGCTGACACTGGTCAATACATGACCTCTGACGACATCGTCGTGCATCCGGGTTGGAACATCATCACCCTCGACCTCAGCGACTTCGCACCGGTCGACCTCCTGGAGCCCTACGCGGCGGGCATGAAGTGGAAAGGCCTCAAGATCGATCAGTTCCGGTTCGACCCACATGAGGATGCCGGTGTGCGCCAGTTCAAAATCGACTACATCCACCTGAACCGCGACGACCGCGCGAGTCGCAAAAAGTTTACCGTGAAGCTTCGCGACAAGGCCTACGAGCCGGGCTCGACCGTGAAGGTCTTCGTCGATACCGACAACTCCGGGTTCAACGGAACCCTCGTCGCCAGCCAGGCCCTCAAGACCGGCGTGAACAAGGTCGTCATCAACCGAGCCGACACTGGCAAGGGGAAACGCTGGGTCTATGTAGAAATCACCGACCCAAGCGGTACGACCTCGCGCAACTACTCAACCGGCCCGGTGAAGATGTAGGACCTGGGATCAAGCCTTCTTCACTTTGTCGGCCATGATCAGGATTCCTCGGCCGTTAATTTTGCCGTCGATCGGGTGATCACCCGGTACGAGCCGGATTGATTTGACCTTGGTGCCAACCTTGACACCGCCGCTCTTTCCGTCGAGCTTCAGATCCATCACCACAACAACATCGTCGCCGTCGACCAACACGTTGCCGTTGACGTCGCGAACTTCGCCAATGGCATCAACGTCTGCGAACCATTCGTGGCCACAGGTCGCGCACTCGTAGCCATCTTCGGCCACAAGCGGTTCAGGCATGGTGCAGATCGGGCAATCCGGGGTTTCGCTCGAGGCTGTACTCATAGCCATGTGTTTAGCGCAGTTCGGGTTTCGTGCAGTTCTCGAAGCCGCGGTTACCATCTGCTCTATGACGAACACGGTGATTCTTGATGGCGCACGCACCCCCATTGGCAAGCTTTCTGGTGGGCTTTCCAGCAAATCTGGGCCCGACCTTGGCGGCCACGCCATCGAGGCCGCGCTGAAACGAGCCGGCATCACCGGCGACCAGGTGGACTACGTCTGGATGGGCCAGGTCGTGCAGGCCGGTGCAGGCCAGGTGCCAGCACGTAAGGCCGCAGCGTTGGGCGGCATTCCACTCACCACGCCATCGTCGGCGCTGAACAAGGCATGCCTCTCCGGGATGGAAGCCGTCTATCTCGCCCACCGACTCATCGAAGCCGGCGACGCCGAAATCGTGGTTGCAGGTGGCATGGAGTCGATGACTAACGCTCCCTACCTTCTCCCTAACGCCCGCGCCGGCTACCGCTATGGCCACGGCCAGATGATCGATTCGCTCAACTTCGATGGCCTTTTCTGCACCCTCGATGCGTGCCTGATGGGCGAGTCGACCGAGCAGTACGCCGAGTCCGCTTCCATCAGTCGCGATCGCCAAGATGCGCTTTCGGCGATGTCGCATGAACGCGCTGCGCGGGCGATTAAGGACGGCATCATGGCCGACGAGATCGCGCCGATCGAAATCCCTCAGCGCAAGGGCGACCCGGTAGTGATCGATACCGACGAAGGTGTCCGTGCCGGAATCACCACCGACACCCTCGCCGGCCTTCGCCCCGCCTTTGCCGAATCCGGAAACATCACCGCCGGAAACGCCAGCCAGATCTCCGACGGTGGAGCGGCGATGGTCATCACCAGCAAGGCGAAGGCCGAAGAGCTCGGTGTTGAACCGTTGGCCGAGATCGTCAGCTACGGCCAAATGGCCGGACCCGACACCTCGCTACTCACCAAGCCGTCGCAGGCCGCGCTTAAGGCGCTCGACCGGGCCAACCTCTCGGTAAGCGACGTCGACCTGTTCGAGATGAACGAAGCATTCGCAGCGGTTGCTTTGGCCTCGATGGATGAGCTCTCAATTCCCGACGACATCGTCAATGTCAACGGCGGTGCGATTGCCCTTGGCCACCCAATCGGCATGACCGGAGCTCGCCTCGTACTCACGCTCGCCTACGAGCTCAAGCGTCGTGGCGGCGGTCTGGGCTCAGCATCGCTTTGCGGCGGTGGCGGCCAAGGCGACGCGCTGCTCATTCGAGTCTGAGTCCGATAATCATCGTTCCCGCCGCTGGCCTGAAAAGGCCCGGCGGGAGTGGTCGTTTATGGCCTCGTTCGTTTCCTGCTCTCGACGTCAAGCGACATCTCGTTGCCGACTCGATCGAGCGATATCTCCAAGCCCCTGAGCGGGTGCGTAGCGTCGCCCACGCTGCAGCCATCGAGCGCCTACAACCCAACCGCAACCTCCTCGACAGTGCGACCATGCCGGCGATCGATCGGTATCAGAGCACGCTGTTTACTGGCATTGAGTATCAAGCCCTGGACGCCGACGCGAGGTCCAGACTCGATCAGCAGCTGTTGATCGTGTCGGGCCTTTGGGGAGCGGTGCGGCCCCTGGATCACGTTCCCGACTACTTTTTGCCACTCACCACGAAGGTTCCACCCATTGGCCCGCTGAGACCTTTCTGGCAGGACGACATCCGAGCGGCCTTGGCGCCGACCGTCACCAACCGGGTGGTCTGGGATTTCTTGCGGGGAGGAAACCAGTCGATGTGGAACCATGGCGCCATACCGGTTCACCGGCTGCATCTCTCGGTGCGCTTTCGCGATCGACACCGCAAAGAAATCGGCCAACGAGTCAGCGACACCAGTCCGCTCCCTCGCGGTGAGCTCATTCGATTCATTTCCGAGTATTCCGCCAGCTCGATCAAAGATCTCAAAGATTTCGAGAGCCGAGACGGCTGGCATCTCGACGCCAAATCATCCTTCCATGACGGCAATCGCGGCGTTGTTTTTCTGACATCTTTGTGACATCTCTGTGACAAAGGTCAACTGATAGCTACTGCCCAGTAAGGGATCGCGGGCGACTGCTGCGCCCTGACTTGCTTAGAGGAGCCAGCTACGCCAACCTTGGGATTCACTCACACCAAGTGTGAGATCCGTCACATGCCATTCTGGAGGGTTTTCGTGTCGACAACCAAGGGTTCGAAATTGTTGCTGTTGCGCCTGCTGGCGCTTCTGGCAGCGTTCAGCATGCTCGCTGCTGCTTGTGGTAGCAGCGGCGGCGATGAGGAGTCGACGGGAGGTGACGACCCCGAGGACGAAGAAGTCGAGACCGGCGGAGACGAAGAAGAAACCGGCGGCGACGAAGAAACCGGCGGCGACGAAGAAGAAACTGGCGGCGAAGAAGAAGCCATGGCCGACGGTCCATCAATGGGTGGCGACCTCAGCGTGCTCGTCGAAGCCGAGAGCGATACCTGGGACATCCCCGGCGCCAACTGCGCCGTCTCGTGCATCAGTGTCATGAACGCTGTTGCCGACAACCTGACGATGATCAACGAAAACAACGAGGTCGAACCGTTCCTGCTCGAGTCGTACGAGCCAAACGCCGACTTCACCGAGTACACCCTCGTCATGCGTGAAGGAATAACGTTCCACGACGGAACGCCAGCCGATGGCGCGGCAGTTCAGCGAAGCCTTCAGGAAATGGCCAAGGGCCTCCTACAAGGTCAGGTCTTGGTCGACCTGGTTGATGGCCCCGACAGCATCGTGCTCGTCGACGACATGACCGTTACCGTCACGTTCAGCGTTCCGTTCGCAACGTTTGGCCGCAACCTTGCTGGCCGTACCGGTTGGCTCATCGCCCCATCGTTCTGGGACGATCCAGAGCGTGCCGGTGCACTCATGGTCGCTACTGGTCCATTCACCATGGACGAGTGGAGCCGTGACGAGCAGACCGTTCTTTCCAAGAACGCCGACTACTGGCGCAGCGATGCCGACGGCAACCAATTGCCGTACCTCGACTCCATCACATTCCGTCCCGTTCCCGACGTCTCAACCCGTCGAGCAACCATGGAATCTGGCGATGCCGATGTAAACATCGACAGCTTCGGTGAAAACCTCGACTTCTGGGACAACCAGTGGACCGGCAATGTTGCTCCACCCCCAGCATCTCGCGAAACCACCTACCTGCTCCTCAACAACGGTGCACCACCGTTCGATAACCCCGATTTCCGTCGGGCAATCGCACTGTGTACCGACCGTGACGAGTACCTCGCATTCCGTGCACCAGGCAACGCTCTGGCCAACGGACCGTTCGCCGAAGGCGACCTTGGCTTCATCGATGACCCGGGCTTCCCTGCGTTCGATCCTGCGGCCGGAAGCGCGCTGCTTGACGAAATTGGTCGACCAGAAGAGCTCATCTACGGAACCACCAACGTTCCAAGCAACCTGCTCACCGCCGAACTGTTCGCTGAACAGTGGGCCACCAACTGTGGTCTCACCGTAAACATCGACCAGTTCGACCAGAGCGAACTCATCACCAAGGCAATCGGTGGCGCCTTCCAGGTCTTCCTCTGGAGGAACCATGGTCAGGCTCACCCAGGTCTTGAGTACGTTTGGTGGCACAGCCGTCACGCATCGGGCCTTGCGCTCAACTTCGGTCGCATCATCAACGAAGACATGGATGCACTGCTCCAGCAGACCTGGGCCACCGAAGACCTCGGCGAGCTCGATGCACTGGGCCAGGACATCAACCGTCTCTTCGCTGAGAACGTCCACAACATCTGGCTCAACACCACCGAATGGCGCACGCCATACGCAGAAGGCGTTCACAACGTGAACGGCCTAACCCTTCCTTCGGGCTCCAAGGGACTCACCGGCACTGCCGGTCGTCTGACCCTTGAAGAGACCTGGAAGGGCTAAGAGAAACTAACGGGGGCGAGAGAGAATCAAGGCTTGATCACATCACATGAATATTTGGGGGAACTGACGTGGTCCTAGCTTTGATTCTCATCGCTTTCGCAATACTTGCAATCTGGGTTGTCCGGGTCGCTGGTTGGCGCTTTGCGCTCCAGCGACTCGGAGGCTCGAGTCTCATCATCGTGTTGGTTACCTTCGCCACCACATGGTTGCTTCGACAGGTTCCCGGCGACCCGTGCCTCACCGCACTCGGTACCGGAGCGAACCAGGAAGCCGTCGACCTCTGCCGACTCGAACGTGGGCTCGATAAAAACGTCTTTGCGCAATATTGGAGCTGGGCCCGCGACGTTCTGAGCGGCGACTTGGGCTTCGCCTTCTACAAGAACCGCGAAACCCTTTCTAATGTCCTGCAGGCCCGAGGGCCACGGAGCTTCTGGCTGTTTGTCTACGGCCAAACCATTGCGCTACTTATCTCAGTGCCGCTCGGCATCTGGTCGGCGTACCAAGCCAACCGCGTGCCTCGAAAGATTCCCGTCTGGCTGCTTCCGATCTTCCTTGTCGCAACGCTCGCGCTGGCCATCACTGGAGGCTGGACACTTTCGGCGATCATCGTCCTCGCAGTCCTCGTGCCGCTTGCGATCTTCTACGGTCTACGCGGCGGGCCCGCCGGCGACGCCCTCGTGAACACCTCGGCTTTTGCTTTGCTATCGATTCCGGTCTTCGTCATCGGCGAGACCTTCCGCTATATCTTCGCCATCGAGCGCGACTGGTACGACCTCATTGGTTACCGCTCGTGGGGCGACGGCGTCGGCGCCCACCTGAGCTCGGTATGGCTCCCAGCGCTGGTGCTCGGCCTTTCGGTCACGCCGGTCTATCTGCGCCTTCTTCGCTCCGACATGATTCAGAACCTGCAACAGGACTTTGTGGCAGTCGCCAAAGCCAAGGGAATGTCGAACCGGCATATTCTCTTCCGTCACGTGCTGCGTCCATCGACCCTCACCTTGCTGACGGTCGCTGGTCTCAACATCGCCCAGATCATTAACGGCGCCATCGTCGTCGAGTTCATCTACGACTACGACGGCATGGGCAGCTATCTGATCGCCGCGGTAGCCCGCCGCGAGTTCTTCCCGATCCAAACACTTGTGGCCTTGGTTGCCGCACTGTTTGTGTTCGCTAACACCCTGATCGACGTGGTCTACACCACCGTCGATCCACGAGTATCTGCTGGGGACGACAAATGAGTGATACCACTGACCCAGGTGTAGGCACCCAAGCCTTTCCATCCACCCCGAAAGTACCGTCGGCACCGTCGAAGCCAATCAAGGTTCCTCGCCGGTCCGGTGGCGGCAACTGGCTCTTCCGCCTCGCAGCGGCCTGGCTGATCTTCATCATCAGCGTCACGATCTTGTTCGCAATCTTTGGCGATGCGTTGCCGCTCCTGAGCGACCCGACGCTCAAAGACGCCTCGGCGATCAAGCAGGGCCCCAGCTGGGAGCATCCATTTGGCACCGCCACGTTTGGCCAGGACGTCTTGAGTCGAGTGGTCGAGGGCGGCAAGATTTCGCTCTTCGTGGCCACCGTCGTCACCGCCATCGGCATCTTTGTCGGCGGCGCAATGGGCCTGTTGGCGGGTTACTACCGTGGATGGGTCGACACCGTCGTCCGACTGCTGGTCAACACCACGCTGTCCATCCCAGCGCTGCTGTTGGTGATCTTCATCGTTGCGGTTCGCAGCCAGTCGCTGGCCAACGTGATCTTCGCCGTTACGCTCCTCGCCATCCCTGCGCTCGCCCGAATCGTTCGGGCCAGCACACTTCAGGTGGCCGACCGTGAGTACGTCAAGGCCGCCGAGGTTCTGGGAGCCAAACGGTCATCGATCCTGATTCGCGAAGTGCTCCCCAACGTGATGCCCACGCTCATCTCCTTTGCCTTCCTCACCACCGGCATCATCTTGGTGGCCGAAAGCACGCTCTCGTTCCTCGGACTCAGTGTTGAGGCACCCACCATCACCTGGGGCTCCATCATCTCCGAAGGCCGTATCTCATTTGCCGAAACGCCACATATGGTGTTCCTGCCAGCGCTTGTTCTGTTCCTTACCGTGCTGAGTCTCAACTTTGTCGGCGACCAGTTACTCAAGCGCTACGACATCAAGGAAGCAGCCATCGGATGAGCGAGCCGCAACTCAAAGTCGAAGACCTTCGGGTCGCGTTTGCCACTCCTCGGGGTTCGGTTCAGGCCATCGATGGTCTCAATATTTCGCTTGAACAAGGCGAGACCCTCGCCATTGTTGGCGAGTCGGGTTCCGGCAAGTCGGTAACCGTTCGAACCGTTATGAACCTGTTGCCGTCGACCGCATCAATCGAGGGCAACATCACCTTCGATGGCCTCGACCTGCGGAACGTTCCGAAAGATCGCGCCAAACACCTCTGGGGTGTCGATGTGGCCATGATCTTCCAGGACCCAATGACGTCGCTGAACCCGGTGAAACGAATTGGCTCCCAGATCACCGAGTCGATGCGGTACCACCTCAAGTACAGCAAGGGGCAGGCCAAGGCGAAGGCCATCGAGTTACTTACGCAGGTCGGTATTCCCGAGCCCGAGAAACGAATGCGGCAGTACCCGCACGAACTTTCCGGCGGCATGCGTCAGCGGGTCGTGATCGCTATGGCCCTTGCCTGCGAACCAAAGCTGCTCATCGCCGATGAGCCCACCACCGCTCTCGATGTCACCGTACAGAAACACATCCTTGACCTTCTCGGCGAGCTCCAACGTGAGCGCGGCATGAGCATGATTCTCATCACCCACGACCTGGGTGTCGCTGGCGGACGGGCCGATCAGATCGCCGTCATGTACGCAGGCCGCATCATGGAGGAAGCACCTGCCTCCACCATCTTCAGCTCGATGCGTCATCCGTACACCGAGGCGCTTTTCGAGTCGATCCCGTCGGTTTCAGACCCGAGCCATACCCGCCTCACGCCAATCCCGGGCCGACCACCAGACCTCCTCAACCTCCCTACCGGCTGCCGGTACGCGGCCCGTTGTCGATACGCCCAGGTCAGCTGCACCGAAGCGTTACCAAGCCTGGAATCCATTGGCACCAACCATTCGGTTGCCTGCTATCTGCCGGTTGGCAGCTCGGCCGCCATCGACGCACGAGCCCAGAACGAAGCCGCCGGCGTTACCGCTGCTGGCCTCGACCTTCACTCGAACATGGAGATTCTCTAATGGCAGGATCTGGCCACGCGCCGCTGCGCGATGACCGCGATGACATCCTGATTCGGGTCAAAGACTTGGTCATGGAGTTTCCTGCTGGCGGCGGCAAGGTGGTCCATGCAGTTTCTGGCGTCACCTTCGATGTTGCCGAGGGCGAAACCCTCGGTCTGGTTGGCGAATCCGGATCCGGTAAGAGCACTACCGCCAAGGCCGTTATTCAACTTCCCCGGCCCACCTCGGGCTCGGTCTGGTTTCGTGGGCAAGAGCTCACCGAGCTCAAAGGCGAGGCCCTTCGCAAGGTTCGCCCCGAGCTGCAGATGATCTTCCAGGATCCCATCTCGTCGCTCAACCCCCGCCGCAAGGTCAGCGATGTTGTTGGCGAAGGCATCCGGGTGTGGGGCGGATCCACCGACGGTCAGTTTACCGAAGCCCGCATCAACGAGATTCTCGAGGCTGTCGGCCTCGACCCAAAGATCGCCGGCGAGCGCTACCCGCACGAGTTCAGTGGCGGTCAGGCGCAGCGCATTAGTGTGGCCCGCTCACTTGTACTCGACCCCAAGGTCATCGTCTGCGACGAACCGGTCTCGGCACTCGACGTGTCGGTACAGGCCCAAATTCTCAACCTGCTCGAAGACATGAAAGAGCGCTACGGCCTTACGCTGCTCTTCATTAGCCACGACCTCTCGGTCGTCAAGAACATCAGCGACCGTGTGGCCGTGATGTACCTCGGCAAACTCTGCGAGATCTCGCCATCCGATGAGCTGTACGCCAACCCGGCGCACCCGTATACCCGGGCGCTCTTGGGCGCGATCCCAGAGCCTGACAACCCTCTGGCAGCGGAAGCCGAAACCCTCAGCGGTGAGCTGCCCTCGCCCATCACGCCGCCACCTGGCTGCCGGTTCCACACTCGCTGCAAATACGCCACCGACAAGTGCCGCGAAGACGAACCGCAAATGGAAGAGATCCGGCCCGACCACTTTGTGGCTTGCTGGCATCCAGTCATCACCGACAACCCGGTAACCATCAAAGCGTCCTAGATTCGGTTCCACCGACAAGTAGGAACGCCCCAGCGTTCTTCCTTTTAGGGAGCCGCCGTCTCAAACGGCACCCATCCGAGCACCTCGTCAAAGTCGCGGTGAGCGGCAGGCTGTTTCGTGAGCCGAGCCGACGTAATCCGAGGGAATCGGAACATGCGTCCGCCTTGGCGTAGATGACACCAGCCAATCAGATACCAGGCCGATTCTCGCTGCAGGAACCCCACGGGGTCGACCGCTCGCTTGGTGGTCACCCCGTCGGCGTCGACGTATCCGAGGTTCACGACTCGGGACTGCTGAACGCCCTGCTCGAGAACACGTCGGACTCGAAGGTCGATTGGTTCCTCGTTGTCGCTTGTCGTACGTACCTTGCTACGAAGATCATCGACGCCGACGCGCACCGGGGCGGGCAACACGTCGAGCAACCGGTCGACGGCCGCTCGACCCACTTCACCAAACGGCAGATCAGGGCCAGCCGCCGACAATGCCAGCACTAGGGCCGCGACCTCCGAGGCGGATAGCGAGAACACCACGTTGTCGGGATCTTCGAGCGTACGGTGCCCACCGACTCGACCACGCTCGGCGAATAGCGGAGCGCCGGCGTAACGAAGCGCATCGAGATCGCGTTCGATAGTCCGCCTCGAGACGTCGAATTTCGAAGCGAGTTCAGCAGCGCTTACCGGCCGTGGAGAGGCGCGACGAATTGTCTCGTTCACCGCATAGAGACGTTCGAGTCGATTCATGGCCAGACCCCCTTCGCAATCAGGAAGAATATTCCTTAATATCCGACACTACGTTGTCGCAGCGAATCCGTAGTTTTCTCGTATGACTTCCACCCCGACCACGACCCTTGGCTACACAATCTTCACCGTTTCCGATGTCGAGCGAACCCTCACGTTCTTCACCGAGGCGTTCGGACTGCCCCGTCGGTTCATCACGCCAGAGGGCGACTACGGCGAACTCGAGACCGGGCAAACCACACTTGCCTTTGTGGTGAATGAGCTGGCCCACACCAACCTCGACGAGGCAGGCGGCTTCACCGAGCTCGATTCCGCACAGCCTCCTATCGCCGGCTCGATCACACTGGTTACCAACGATGTGCCAGCCACCGCCAAACAAGCGATACAACTTGGCGCGACCGAGTACGTGCCGGTGGCAACAAAGCCCTGGGGACAGACCGTGGCCTACCTACGAGATCACAACGGACTTCTCATCGAGATCGCCACCCCCATCGGGGCGTCAGCCGAGTAGTAAAGGGAGGAACGCCCCGTCAACCATCCCGAGGCGTTCGTTCGTTCTTACGACGCATTTGCAGGGTCTAGGGACTCTTTGAGTTCACGTTTGAGGAACTTGCCACTGGCGTTGCGGGGTAGCGAGTCGTCGAGGAACCAGATGTAGCGCGGGATCTTGTGCTTGGCCATCAGCTCGCCCAGATGCGAGCGAAGTGCGTCGGCGTCGAGGTCGGCGCCATCTTTCAGCACCACCGCAGCGCCGATCTCTTCGCCGAGGCGATCGTCGGGCACGCCAAACGCCGTACATTCGGCCACGGCGTCGTTGTCGAAGATCGCTGCCTCGACCTCGGCGCAGTACACGTTCTCGCCGCCCCGAATCACCATGTCCTTTTTGCGGTCGACGATGTAGATGAACTCGTCGGAGTCCATGCGGGCGACGTCGCCGGTATGCAACCAACCATCGGTGATTGACTCGGCGGTGGCTTCGGGGCGGTTGAGGTAGCCCTTGATGACCTGGGCCCCTTTGACCCACAGTTCACCGATTTCGCCTTCGGCCACTCGGTTGCCAGCGTCATCGAAACACGCGGCCTCGAAACATGGCATCGCGGGGCCGGCACTATCGGGTCGGTCGACAAAAAAGTCGGCGCCAATGGCCGTGATAATTCCGCAGGTCTCGGTCATGCCGTATCCGGTGCTTGGACGAGCCGTAGCGACATCGTCTTCGATCTTTTGCACGAGATCGGGCTGCAACTGCGCCCCTCCCCCGCCAAGCGACGCAAGAGTCGACGTGTCGCGGGTTGCGAAA
>CALGZB010000039.1 GCA_937934655.1 uncultured Acidimicrobiales bacterium
TGGAACAAGGTCACCTCCGAGCGACGCAGCGAAGAGCGCCGTCTCGACAACGTTGGCTACATCCCGCGGGAAAGCGATGCGCTACCTCCCGACAACTGGGCCGGCAGCGACCAGCCACCGCCAAAACAAAGCTTCTACTAAAGCTCCCCGCTAAGGAAGCCTCTTTGGCGCTTAGGCAACCGGTTCGAACGCCTCGGGTTGCACGGCAAGCAAGACACCGGCGACCACGTCGACCGACGCAACCGGCAGGGCAAACTCGTTACTAATGCTCCACGTTGCGCCGCGCTGCAACGTCGCCTTATCGAGCCCCCAACGAAGACCTACCGTGGTCACCCCTTCGACCGAGTCGGTGACCGGGATCAACGAGATGATCTGCCCAACCGCACCCGTTAGCTCGACACGACCCCGCACAACCCGCACGTGGGCCGAACCGATACGCGCCTCGATCGCAACTCCCTCGTACTTCTCAAGGGTGAGCACGAGCAGCGAACCCAGCTCATGATCGAGCCGACCACCGCCGCCCCCAAGAACCATGATGCGACTGGCGCCACGCTGCACTGCGCAATCGAGAGCAAGCTCAAGATCGGTGAAGTCCTTATCGGCCGGGAACCGGACGACCTCGCCATCAAACGCCTCAACGCGTTGGTCGGTTACTGAATCAAGATCGCCAACAAGCACATCGACAGCGACCCCGGCGTCGAGCGCCACATCGAGTCCACTATCGGCGGCGATGACCAGATCAACATGTGGTAACTCGACCAGCGCTCTCGGAACCGGAGGCGCACCACCGATCCAGATCGCTACATGAGTCACGGCACAAGCGTAGAGGTGGGCCCACAGTCGTGCTCGGCAAACTTGCTCATTTCAAGATCGGCAAGCGGAATCGCCAACGCCGTATCGGTGCCAACTTCGAGCGCCACAACAACCGCAAAGACTTCGCCATCAGCGTTTACCACTGGCCCGCCCGAGAATCCCTCGCCGGTCGACGCATCGATCATCACCACTCGCTCGGCCGCCATGCCAAAGATGACGCCATCGCCGACGCCGAGAATTTCACCAGCAACGATGGAGAGCGCGCCGCCATTGGGGTAGCCGGCAATCGTTGCAGTAGCGCCACGATCGGGAACCTCAGTGGAAACAGTAAGCCCCGGAGCATCGATTGTGCCGAGCTCTTCACTCAGCTCCAGACGGGCGACGTCTTCTCCGTCAACCGGCCGGTCTACGACCGTGCCGAAGACCGATTCGGACCCGTAGGGCGTAATGAACGCAACGTCGGAATCGCCAACAACATGCGATGCGGTAAAGACCGACTCGGCCGTGAGAAACGCCGAACCTTGCTGCGAAACACCGCATGCAACCGCCGAAATCGACGCCACATTGCGAGCGTCGATCGGCGCTGGCAAGCGATCGACGGTGGTGCGCTCTACCGAAAGCGACGAGACCTCGGGGTCCAAGAGTGCTTCAGCCGAATCCGGCGACGTCACACGGCCATCGACGAGAACCACGGCGATGAGCGCAAGACACACCACCATCACCACGGTCATTGCCGCCATAAGGCCGCGTCGGCGTTGGGGATCTGGTCGGCGGCGAGGGGTTAACCCGGGGTTTGGTCGCTGAGCGTCAACGTCGTTTGACGGGTCCGGAAGAACCAACCGGTTGGCCGAGGGGGGAGAAAGTGGCACCTCACCATCGTTACCACACGTTTGATGTAATTTCGATGCTTTTCGACAATCTTCGCCAGCACGGTTTCAGTGGAGGAATGGCGGGATCTAGTAGTCGAAGTCCAGCTCGAGATCGAGGTGTTCGTTCTCGCGGAAACGCACCAAGGTACGCAGGCCGGTGCCCGTCTCACCACAGACCCAACAATCCGACTCCGCCTCGCCCGACCACGCAACATCGCACGGGGTACATCGCATACGAACCATCGGTGGAGCTTCATTCGAAACCCGACGGGCTGAGGTGGGAAGTTCAGACACACTTAGGTAATCGGACAACTCCGCCGATTTCTAAGCATCTCGGACAAGCCGACTACTCGCCGAAAAGGCTCTCCTGCTCGACTTTTACCGGCGCCGGCAACGGCTGCAGCCCACCAACAAGGGCATCGACTTCGTCGAAGAACCTCCGGGCCAGCCCAATGGCCGCCACGTTGTCGGGGGTATGAAGAAACACCGTGGGCTCTCTCCCCTGTTCGATCCACTGGGCGATTTTCGGGACCCATTTCTCCCAAAACGGCGGATTGGCCTCGGGATCGGTCTGGCCGATGAATCTGACCATCGGGAACTGGCTTGTCGCTGTAGCCCGCACCGGAAGCCGCGGCTTATTGGCAAACGCCTCGACCTCGGCTGGAGTAACCCGAGGCCCAGCAAACACCGCCCGACTATCGAGAATGACTCGATCGATCGAGAGTCGGTGCAGCTCATCGTTCAGGCGCCGCTCGATCTCACCACCATCGAAGAACGCTCGATTCCGAACCTCGACTGCCCACAGGCGAGATGTTGGCAGCTCCTCAAGAAAGCGCACGAGAACCGACAAGTCATCGGCCCCGAAACTCGCCGGGAGTTGCACCGACGTCGGCCCGAGGTTTGCCTCGAGCGGCTCGGTTGTTCGAAGAAACGCTGCGAGTTCATCCTCGGCGCTCCGCAGTCGCCGATCGTGGGTAATCGTGCGCGGCAACTTGAAGTGGAACCGGAAATCCTCGGGGACCGAACTCGCCCACCCGGCAACGGCTCGTTCGCTTGGAAGCCCGTAGAAAGTGGTGTTGCCCTCGACGGCGTTACACCAGGTCGCGTAATCGGCTAGCTCGTTCCCGGCCGCCGCGAAGTACGGACCGACCCACTCACGAAGAGCCCACATTGCGCAACCAACCCGCAATACGGGCTTTGCGTCAGCTGTTGGTGCCAAACCTCATCGACTCCCAGGCCTTCGCCTCAAAGTTCTTCGTGGTGTCGACACCGGAGACGATGACGGTGTAATCGCCCGAGCCTTTTGCCTTCTTCTCCGAGAACGGGAAACTCCAGATTGTGGACGGGGCCTGGCGGGAGGTGAGTCGAGCGCTGTTCCACTTGCGACCCTTTACCCACTCATCCTTCTTGTTGTGCCAGAACAAGCCGGTTTGGTTGTCCTTGATACGAACCCTCACGGCCCGGACACCAACGTTGTCGGTGGCGGTCCCTGAGATTGTGTGCCGACGTCCGCTCGTGATGACGTCGTCGATCTCGGACTCAGGACGAACACCGTCAGCAGGTTCTGGCTCCGGTTCTGGCTCTGGTTCTGGCTCAGGTTCGGGCTCTGGCCCTGGGAAGTTCTCGGCACCGACATAGATCGTGATGGGGTCACCCTGAACCACGATGCCCGAGTGCCGCTCGACGACCTCGGGGTATGCCTCGTACACACCATCGCTCGTATACGAGTGATAGAGGTGCGTACCTGACGTGGTGCTGCCATCGCCGTGAACCCAACGGACATAGTGCGAATCGTCGTTGATGTCGTGGGTGTACACCTGGAACGCAACCCGGAGCGGCGCCTCACCCTGGGTAGGGGCGACATCGACACCGAACATGTCAGGCGGACGCGGAATCGACGGAGATGGTCGAGGAGTCGTCGCCAAGTAATCGAGCATCCAAAGCTCGCCCGGAGAATTGAAGCTCTCCTTCACCGACTTCCAACCTTCGCCCAACGAACCGTCGCTGCCAAGGCCCCACTGCCAACGTTCGTTGTGGCCGTAGACGATTCCGTCGACGCCCGTTTCGAGCGCCCCTTCGACATCGTCCATCACGTCGCTTGCGACTACTGGGTTGTCAGGGCTGTGAGCGGGGCACTGCGTGAACGTGGGCGCAATATCTTCGTAGCGCAGCTCGGCGGCAATGACCGGCTTATCGGTGAGATCGAGGAGGGCCTCAAGCTCGAGGCGCATATAGAGATTCGCTACACAATGGCCGGTTTGGGCCGCTAGGACCTCGACCCATGGCTCGTCGATGAATTTGGTCTGGCCTTTGCGGGTACCCGGGGTGTGGTACGCCATTGGCAGCGTCGAGCCATCATGGCGGAGTCCGGCGGCAAAGTTGGCCCAAATCTGCGGATCCTCTTGGTCCTGGGTGAAGTCGCACCAGTTGTCGCCGCCGAGCACCCACATGTCGAGCGCTGCGTGACTACCGATGGCTTCGTCGAGCTGACGGCCGAGCGACTCGGCATTACCGAGCTGAAGCGGACCCTCGTTCACGATGCACCGCTGCGGGTTCACATCGTTGAGATACGACACACCCCACATCGCCACCATTGCGACGCCGATGTTGTGCGTTTCGGCCGCGTCGAGAATGCGCGAGACCTGGTCGGCATAGTCCTGATCGAGAATGAACTGGCCGTTGGTGAACTCGGCCGCCAAGTCGCCCCGCTTGTTCGGAATCGTTAGACCGCCAAGGCTGAAATACGACAACCAAACCTGGTCGTACCCAGCCGTCGACAAGTACTCGAAGTACTCATCGGCCTGAGCAACCGAGGCCAAGCTCGGTAGCGCCCAAGCGGTATCGCCAACCGGAACAGCGTTAGTAGAAGCGGGCGCGCCTTGAGCAAGCGCTGACTGGGCGGGAATGATCGTCATCAGCGAGGCGAGGAGTGTCACCAAGATGATCGACCAAACACGCCTGGGGGGACGACGTTCAGAATGCATTACCTCAAGTAATATCACTCTTCGCGGCAAAATTCGAAGCCCACGATCGCGTAGTGCGAACGGCCGAGACCTGCGTGTTAGCCGACGTCGTCGGCGATATTGGGCAACCAGCTCGCCAGGTTCTCGACAAATCCCAGGGTAAACGGAGCACCAGAAGCGACAGTTCGTGCCGCTGGCCGGCTTTGCTGGCCGGCGGAAACGTTCGGGGCAGGCGACGCTGCGGGAACGACAGGTACCGGTTTGGGAGCGGTCGCTGCCACCTGTGGTTCTACCGCTGGTTCGGGCACCGAAGCTGGGGCCGGAGCTGGCTCGGGCACCGGGGCAGGAGCCGGCTCGACGGCGGCTTCAACGTCGTCAACCGCAACGTCGTCGACGGCAACGGCTTCAACAGCAACGCCCTCAACAACAACGTCGGGGTCGGCCGGGATGTCGGACTGGTCGTTGGATGCCTTCGACGTTGCCGCTGTCGCTGCCGTGGCGGCAACCGCAGCGGCCGCAACTGGAGCCACCGAAGCGTTTGTTTCCACCGGAGCGTCAACCGCAGGTTCCGCTACCTGAGCGGGCGCCGCAGGAGTTGGCACCGGAGGAGGCGGCATCGTGGAAATCGGATCGCGGGAAAAATTCGCCTCGGCCCCGGGATCGATGCGGGTCGACGAGGTGTCGCCATAGACCTCGCCGGTAACCGTGCCAGAGATTCGGACGTTTCCGCCGTGGTTCACGACGTCATGGCCAATCGTGCCGCTGATGAGCACGTCGCCGTCGACAACCACCACTGACCCGATAACCATGCCGGTGATATCGACGCCACCGGCCATAACCGTGAGGTCACCGGTAACGGTTCCAGATAGACGCGCTGGCTGATCCAATGTCAGATCGCCAACAACTACATCTTCAATTTCTTGCACCATGGGTCCTCTGTGGGGCGGAGAAGTATCGTCAGTCTTGCCGACAGCGACAGATGGATCTAGTCGAGTGAATCTCGAAATACTACCAGCCACAAGCAATGACATTGAAACAATGCGCGCCATCGAGGTCGACGCTGGCAAGCGATTTTTCGACATCGGGCTCGACGATATTGCGGCCGCCGAACCACCAAGCCGAAACGAATTTCTAGCGGCCATCACGGCCAACATGTGTTGGGTCATCCGCTGCCATGACCTACCTGGAAGCGCTTCGGAAGCCGACGACATTGCCGGCTACGCAATCGCCGAGATCGCCGATGGTGCCGGCCACCTCCACCAAGTCAGCGTCCTAGACAGCTACCAGGGCAAAGGGCTCGGCAAGGCACTTATCGCCTTCGTCGCCGACTGGGCGAGGGCGCAAGGCTTCGCCACCCTCACACTCACCACCTTTGCCGACGTCGCCTGGAACGGTCCGCTCTACTCGCATCTGGGGTTTGTCGAAATCACCCCGGCCCCGGGTACCGACCTGCACCAAATCCGACAAGCCGAAATCGCTGCCGGACTCGATAGTCAGCCTCGAATCGCCATGCAGCTTCAGCTTTAAGGTCGTTCTTTATCGCCCGCTGGCTCGAGGCACGCATAGCCGTCGCCATCGGGCATCGGCATGGGGGTGGTCCCGTTCCGTGCGATGCAATCGGCCTCGGCCGCCACAATTGCCTGCACGATTCCCGTGGTCGAACCGTCGCAGGGCACCCAGGTCATTCGGGTTCCGGCGGTAGTTACACAATCGCCCTGCGAGATCACCGCAACGCGTCGCTCGTCGTCAAACCGATTCCCCGACGCAAACGCCGTAAACACAAACAACGCTCCAAGGGTGCCGAGAACCAAGAGAAGCGGCAGCGACCGCATCATGTGGAACATCGGGGCGCTTTGATACCGATCGGGCGTTCCGTCGGAAGACGCGTCACCCGACTCATGGCCCGCCGAATCATGCGGCACAAACGGACTCCGACGAAACTCGCTCGGATCGCTCCCCCTCAGGTCGTGGTCGTAACGACGCCGGGCGTTCGCGTCACCAATCGCCTCGAACGCTTCATTCACCAACTGCATGTCGCGCTCGGCTTGAACCCGTCGCTCGGCCGTGGAACCAGCATGGCGATCCGGGTGCAGCATCCGGGCCTTCGCCAAATAGGCGCGCCGGATCTCTTCGGCGGAGGCCGAAGACGCAACTCCCAAGGTGTCGTAGTGCGAGGACATAACGGTGCCCCAACCATAGAAGCCCAGTCGCCCGATTTCAGCGTGCAGCGACGCATGCTTCCCCGACAGATACCATCATCCTGTGGCCGAAATTAGCTGCGCCAACTGCGGCGAAGACACCGAACTCCTGGGCGAACGCACCGGACCCAATAACGAGAACATCACCGTGACCTGTCAGGTTTGCGGACTCGTCTGGGATCGCGACTTCACGCCCCGCTGCGAAACATGCGGCGAGACCAACGTGTACCCGGCCTTCAAAGCCATCCTCGACAAGTCCCGTGGCACGCAACTCTCGATCCAGTCGATGAAGCTCGTCCATCTTTGTCCCCACTGTCAGCCCGAACTGCACGCCACGTACAGCCAAACCAATACCCCGATTCCGCCCGATGAACTCCCCGTCGAAACCGACGACTAGCCGACTGCAAGTAATGACCCAACCCCCCAGCCAAATCTCAACCGCTGCCGACGCCACTCCGGCTTCATCGCCACGAGGCTCTCTAGCCCGCGTCGCTGTGCCGATGCTCATCGCTGCACTTCTCGGAGCGCTCGCTGCCCTCATCGTGACCGCCGGCGATCCTGCAGCAACCGCCGAAGCGCGGGTACGACTCCACGACAACGTCGATTGGCCAGAACACGATGCGGTCCGACTCGAGATCTTGAGTTGGCTCGACGCCGACACCTTCAATGCTGCCAACAAAGCAGTCGGCGGTTCGCTGAAGGGACTCGACGCCGAACTCCCCCGCAATCAATCATTTCTCAA
>CALGZB010000040.1 GCA_937934655.1 uncultured Acidimicrobiales bacterium
GCTAGCTACAACCTCGGCCTCCGCTGGCGCTTCGCGTCGGTTTCGCCTGCGGCGAAGCCCTTCCCGAGTTGCTTCGCAACTCGCCGGGTTTAAGCGGTAATGGCTTAGCCACCTACCGAATGTTGTTCATTTGAGCGCTCCACACCTGGCACCCAAACCCCACTTTGGTGCCAGGTGAAAAAAGGCCCTTTCGGTTCCAGGTGGAAAACCAGCTGTTTGGTTCCAGGCACCGCCGGTTTGCAGTCTGCAAGCCCGCGACGAACGAAAGAGCGGCCGTCGCGGCAACGTACGGTGAAGGCCCCAAACGAATCGGGTCTTAGTGGCGTGGTGCCCAGAAGCGGCGCTTGGGGCGGTCACGTGCAACACAAGGCCCCAAACGGTTCGTGCCAATTGCGCGTGGTGCCCCGCGGCAAAAGTAAGAACGCGGGGTCTGACCCCGCGTTCTTACTTTTAGATGGTGGCTTTGGGTGTTCGCTTTACGAGGCGCTTGGTTGAGTCACGGAGCCACTCGATGAAGATGTAGTAGTAGGGGAAGCTCAGCAGGACCAGCAGCGTGCTGCTGAGGAGCCCGAAGATGATGGTGAACGCCAATGACTCCCAGAACGGGTCGGTGAGCGCTAACGGCAGCAGACCGGCCACGGTGGTGAGCGTTGTGGCCACCAGCGGGCGGAATCGACGACGGATAGCGGTTTCGATAGCGGTAACCCGATCGGCGCCAGCCCGCCGCTCCTGGTTGGCGAAGTCGGTAAGCAGGATCGTGTTGTTCACCGCAATACCAATAAGGCCGATGAGGCCGAGCATCACAAAGAAACTGATCGGGTTGCCCGTGATCCAGAGACCACCGAACACGCCGAAGAACCCAAACGGAATCGCCAAGAAGACCAGCAGTGGCTGAAGGAGCGAGCGGAACTGTACGACCAGCAGGAAGAACATCAACACTAGGGCGGTGATGAACGCCGTAATCGTCGAGCCGAACGACTCTTCGTTCTCGCTCTCCTGGCCAAAGTCGAAGCCCAGCGTTTCGGCGGGTAATCCGAATTCGTTCAGTGCGGCGGCATCGTAGCGTTCGGTCAAGAATGCCTCGGTGACATCGAGGAGGGTGGTTGTGTCCTCGTCTTCAAAGCGGGCAAGCACCTCGATAACTCGCCGGCCATCGGTGCGGGCCACGATGTCGGCCATATCGACCCGGGTTTCGATGACCTCAAACGTGTTGCCGTTGCCGCGCTCGAAGGTATTGGCTTCGAGGGCCGCCTGGATATCGGCGGCCAATGCCGTGGTGGCAGCGAGATCGTCGCCAAACAGCTGCACGCTGAACGGAAACTCTGACTCGGGCGGGCCGTTTGACAAGATCCCTGCCGCCACTCGCACACCCTCGACCTGGTTGACGACTGGTTCGAGTTGGGCAGCGAGCTCGGGCGAGGTGCGGTCGCGGGAGCCAAGATCGATAAGGGTTACCTGTCCAGAGGCGCTGCGGGCGCTCCCGGAGTACACGTAATTCCGTTCGAGCAAATCGCCGAGTTCGGTCTCGATAAGCCGGTTGACCTCGTTGACCTTGGCAGCAGCGTCCTCGATGGACGTTCCCGGCTCGAACTCGTAGTCGATGCCGATCTCGTTGCTGTCGGACTGAGCCGGGAAGATATCGAACCCGACCTGGCCAGCGATCTGAATGCCAGCGAACGTGAACGCCAGACTCAACGCAAACATGAAGATCGCGATGATCCGGCCCCGAAGAGGACTATCTCTCATCTGGCCGGGAAGGGAAGCTGCACCGCGAGCGAGCCGACCCTCAATAGAGCTCAGCAGTCCTGGTTTCGGATCAGAGCCCAACAGGAGAACGCGGGTGGCCGTTGGGATGAAGACCAGCGAGAGCAGAAGCGACAAGACGAGGCCGATCATCACGGTGATGGGAAGCTCACGAATGAAGTCGCCGAGCACGCCCGATACGAAGAGCATCGGCGCAAACACCAGGACCGTCGTGAGCGTGCCCGAAATGCTGGCCACACCAACTCGTTTGATTGCCCGGCGAATAATGTCGAGCGGCGAACCGCCCTCGTCTCGGAACGCGTCGATCGCCTCAACGATCACGATGGCATCATCCACGAATAAACCGAGCGAGAGGATGAGTCCGAACAACGAGATCGTGTTGAGCGAGATCCCGACCACCCAAAGCACGATCATGGCAACGGCCATCACGGTGAGGATGAACAACGCCGTAATAAGCGACGAACGCCAACTGATGAGCAACAGGCTGACTACGGCCACCGCCAAGATGCCGGTGAGGACGTTGCTCTGTAGCGATGAGATCTGGTCACGAATCTGGTCGGCCTGGTTAAACGAAACGACCGCCGTGTAGCCCTCGGGCACGGTGGCCTCGGCCAGCGCCTCGGACGTCGCGGCGTCGATCCCGATGGCATCGACGCCATCGGCGGCGACAACACCGATTGAGATTGCGGGGAGGAGATCGCCCGCGCCCAGCGAGAGCTCGTTGTAGTTGACCTGACGGGTCACGTTGATACCGGTAGACGGATCGGTTCCCGATGTGAGGAGCTCGAGGATCTCTGCCCGCTCGATATCAGGGTGTGTTTCAAGAAGATCAACGACCGGAGCCGCAACCTTCTCGAGCTCCTCAGGCGACGCTCCGGGCGGGCCCTGGACCGCAGCGAGGAGCTCGTATTCGTTAAAAAGAAGCCCGGCATCAACCTCGATGACCGAAAACTCCGCTTCTGGAGGAAGTCCGATATCGGCGAACTTCTCGAGCAAAAGTGCAGCACCCTCGGCGGAGGTACGCGAGGTATCAAGGTCAGCAATGAAGGTGAAGCTGTTATCGGAAGCAAAAGTTCTGATGCCGGTGACGTCATCGAGCCCGTCCATGGCCTCGGTCATCGGCTGGATGATGTCGGCGTCGACCGCATCCTTGTCGTCAACCAGATAGCTGCCCTGTGCAAGAGCAATAGGGACGTCGACCGACGGGAACCCGTTGCGCGGCAGCACGAAGGCAAATACAAGCGCACCCGTAACCACCAGGACAGCCCACGCTGTCATCGTGGTCTTTGTCCGCTTAGCAAAGAACAGTACGAAGTTACTCAGCATCGAGTGATGCCTCCCTTGGGTGTTACCAAGGATGCCGTCAGAGCTTCCGGTTCGGGTTACTAAGCGCCATCAAATCCTGTGAGCCTTGGCACATTGTCTTTGGTTGCTCGCTCGCGAGCTCGCTCACTCCTCGCTCCGCTATCGGGCGCTGGTTTCTACCTCGGCCTTCGCTGGCGCTTCGGCTCGACTCCGGGCTTTGTCTTTGGTCGCTCGCTCGCGAGCTCGCCTACTCTGCGCTCCGCGTCGGTTTCGCCTGCGGCGAAGCCCTTACCGAGTTGCTCCGCAACTCGCTCTGACTTGACCCGCAACTCGCGCTACGCCACTCGGCGGCTTTGGTCGCTTCTCTACCCGACTATCTCTACGTGTTTCTTTAGGGCTACTGCTAGGAGGTCGCAGCGTTCTCTGGCGGTGTAGAGCTCTAGCGATGCGTCGGCCTTTTTGCGGATGGCTGGTTTGACGATGATCGTGCGTCCGTTTGCCGACAGCTCGCATTCCACGTCGGCAACCACCGCCGACCGGGTGCGGTCGAGAGCGATCCCGACTCGGAGCATGCCAGCCAGAGTCGACACGGTCTGGCGGTCCTCAGCTCGGAGGCTCATGTACTCAACATGTTTGGGCTTGGGAAGACTCTTGCGGTGATATCTGGCCACCTGGGCGATGAGTTCGAGTTCTTGTTCGGTAAACCCAACCAGCTGATCGCTGTTGCGAATCACGTAGTACGAGTGCTTGTGGTGGGCAGCGTGGCTCACGAAAAGGCCAACGTTGTGAAGCATCCCGGCAGCTTCGAGGAGGTCGCGTTCGGCTAAGCCAAGCCCATGAAGCGAATGGGTGGCGTCGAAGATCTCGAGCGAAAGGTCGGTTGCGTGCAGAACATGATCGAGGTCCTCGTGAAACGCATCGGCGAGCCGCAGCACGCGCTCGCGACGCAGATCCGATAGATGATGGAACGACTCTTTGTTGCCCCTGCGCACCTGATCGAGCAACACACCCTCACGTAACGCATACGACGACACGGTCATTTCTTTGATGTCCAAGGTCTCAAAGAGGCCCTCGAGTAGAAGCGCGCCGCCAACGATGACATCGGCCCGGCCCTCATCGAGTCCACCTACGACAAGGCGCTGTTTGGCGGTCTTGGCGGCGAGGAGCTCATCGATGGTCTCGGCTAGGTCGGCACTCGTAAAGGTGACGTTGTTGACCGAACGGTTTGGTTCGCGACCCTTGCGATGTTCGATGATCCCGGCGATCGCGCCGATGGTTCCCGAACTCCCGACAGCCGTCTCAAAGCCGATCTTGGAGAGGTCGCGGGCAACCGGGGCCAGAAAGCTGCGGATATAGGTTCGGCATTCCTCGACCGACCCTTTGCGGATGCGGCCATCGGCGAAGAACCGTTCGGTCAGACGAATGTGGCCAAGCTTTTGCGACCGGGCATCGATGACCTTGCCGCGCATGCCAATGATCGATTCGGTGCTGCCGCCCCCGATATCGATAACCAGCACCTGCTTCTTGAACACCGGTACCGCCTGCAAGACCCCGAGGTGGATGAGGCGTGCCTCCTCGACCCCGGAAATCACCGAGACGTTGATCCCCGCTTCTTTGCGGGCCCGGTTGACGAACACCTCTTTGTTGGCGGCCTCGCGGGTGGCGCTGGTTGCCACTGCGGTGATGTCGGCGTTGAAGGTGTCGGCGATCTTCTTGAATCGTTTGAGACAATCGATGCCGCGATCGATGGCGTCGGGGTCGAGTTCGGTCATGTCGCCCGAACCCGAGCCGAGCCTGACCGGTTCTTTTTCGCGGGTGAGAATCTCGAGCCGACCCTCGGCGTTGACCTCAGCGACGAGCAAATGGAACGAGTTGGTTCCAAGGTCGATCGCCGCATGAACTTCGGTGGGGGATTCAGAGAGAGCCAAGGACGTCAACGGTACCGTCCGGGGATTATGACGGGGCGAGGATCGGCTGGGATGATCAGAAGCACCAAGCGAGCTTCGGGGGAACTAGCCATGAGTGCTGACATCGTTATTCGAGGTGGAACCGTTATCGACGGCACCGGTTCTCCCGGTGTCGTTGCCGATGTGACCCTCACCGACGGCCGTATCTCCGAGATCGGTTCGAACCTCTCCGGCCAGAAGGTTCTCGATGCCAGTGGCCGCATTGTGGCTCCCGGATTCATCGATATTCATACGCACTACGACGCACAGGTTTTCTGGGACCCAGCGCTCACACCGTCGTGCTACCACGGCGTTACCACCGTGGTAGCGGGCAATTGCGGGTTCTCGATCGCGCCCACGAGGTCCGACCACCACGACCTGGTCGCCCGGACCATGGAGAACGTCGAGGACATGGATGTCGCAACATTGGCGGCTGGCATCCCCTGGGATTTCGAAACGTTCCCGGAGTACCTCGACTCGGTGCGCCGGCACGGTTCGGCGCTGAACTTCACCGCCTACATCGGCCATACGCCGCTGCGAATGTTCGTAATGGGCATGGAAGCGTACGAACGTGAGGCGACTGCTCCCGAAATCGACGCGATGAGAGCCGAAATCGCCGCAGCGATGGACGCTGGAGCTGCCGGTTTCGCCACCAGCTTCGCCATGACGCACCGCGGAGTCGATGGGAAACCCATCCCCAGCCGATGGGCCGCCCCCGACGAGGTCCGAGCTCTTGTCGACGTGGTTTCGGAATCGGGCCGGGGCCTCATCGCCGCAGTGCCGGGCGGCGATTTTGGTTTCGATGCGCTGTACGGCCTCGAAGCTGATCTCAACGTGCCGCTTACGTGGAGTGCCCTACTAACGCAGCCCACCGGTGGGCATATCGACCGGCTCGAGATGAACCGGAAGATGCGCGAAGCCGGTCATGACGTTTGGCCCCAAGTAACACCCCGACCGCTCACGTTCGAGATGAGCATCGCCGAACCGTTCACCCTCAACATGAATCCGGTCTTCGCCGAGCTGATGATCGCAACCCACGAGGACCGGTTGTCTGCCTACGCCGACCCCGCCTGGCGTGCCCGAGCAAGCGAAGCGTTCTCGGGAAAACTGGGCAAGGCCACTCGCTGGGAGAACTACTCGGTGTCGGCCAGTCCAACCTCAGGCGCCGCAGTAGATCGCCCACTCGACGCCGTTGCCGCCGATCGGGGAGTGTCACCCCTCGACTGTTTGCTCGACATTGCGGTAGCCGACGGTCTCGAAACTCGCGTCCGCAACGTGCTCGCCAACGGAGACGACGAGGGCATAGCAGTGCTGTTACAGGACGACATGTGCACGCTGGGCCTCAGCGACGCGGGTGCCCACGTGACGCAGCTTTGTGATGCGCCACAAGCCACCGACTTCCTTGGCCGCTGGGTGCGAGACCGCGAACTCATGCCTATCGAGAAGGCGGTCCGCAAGCTCACCGGTGTGCAGGCCGACCTGTTCAACTTCGCCGGACGTGGGTACATCGCAGAGGGCAACGCCGCAGACATCTGTGTGTTCGATGCCGACACCATCGATGCCGGACCGACCCGGCGGGTGCGCGACTTTCCCGCCAATGCCGAGCGGCTAACGGCCGATGCGCCGACCGGCGTCGACTATGTCATCGTCAACGGGCAGGTGGTGGTCGACCACGGGGTGATTCAGGACGAAACGGTTGCTGCTCGGCCCGGACAGCTCGTGGCGCCGTCGGTTCGAGGCTAGCCCTTATCCGTTGGTGACAAGCGAGGCCTCAAGAGACCAGCCTGGAGCCCACAGAAAGCAGCCGAACAACTGATCGACCGTGTCGACGGTTGGGGCAATAACGCCTGACTGAAGGTCGGTAGGGAACTGCCAGTCATCGTCGGCCAGGAGCCGGTCGGTGGCTGCTGCGCATACGGCTTCTGCTGAAGAGATCGCTTCGGGTCCCACGTAGAAGCTGCCATCGAGCGCTTCGAGTGCATTGTTGCTTGCAAGCTTTGCGACCAGTTGTGCGTCGTGTGGCTGTTCACAATCGAGGGCTCGAAGTGACCCGTCGGTAGAGCGGGGCAGAGCAAAACAGGTGCCGACGGATTCAATCGTCGAGTCGGTGAGGGAGCCAGGTGAATCGTCGCCGAATCGTTCGGCGCAGGTTCCGGTGACCAGGTCGGACCGGTCGCCACAGGTCAATCCCCAAAGCTCATAGGGCGACCTGGTTTCACTCGTCAACCAAACGAGGTCATCGCACGCTTGGCCGCCGTCGTCACCGCAGCGGGCGTGGAGCGCGTCGAGTACCGGGTCGTCGCCAAAGGTTGTGTCCTCGACGCCAAAGAGTGGGCTGTTCCAATCGTCGTTTGGGTCGACTGCCCGTTCAGCGGCCGCCGGCACGGTGGTTTCGGGCGGTGATTGAGAAAGAGCGGTCGATTCCGTCGAGCCGAGGACTTCGACCCGACTCCGAAGAAACGGCCGGGGGCCGGGCGCCAGTGTGGCAAAGACCATCACGACGATGATCGCGAAACCAACGGCGAGAGTGGCGGTGGTGAACGTTCGGTTGGCAAGACCAGGGCTCGGGGTTGCGTCTGAGGCAACCTCGGCTACCTCAGGTTGTTCGGCGGTGGGGTCCTGCACTTCCACCCATCGGCAGAGCGGGCAGGCTTCTGAGCCGTCTGGCCTACGAGCGAGCTTGGTGCCAGGTTTTGGCTTCGGCTCTCGCTTCGATCTCGAACGGAATGTCGAGATACGCCTGATAGTGGTTGCGGTGTTTCCGAAGCGCTTTGAAGTAGTCGCGCACGTAGCGGTACAGGAATCCGACGATGCCGTATTCCTTCCACTGGCGGACATGGACGAGCTCGTGGGCGATGAGTTCGCGGAAGTCGTCGGGGTTCACGAACTTCTTTACCAGGATCAGGTTTGCCACAGTGAGACCGTCGGCCCCATTGGGGAGCCATGGCACCTTCACGATGCGCACCTTGTTGGTGAGCATTTGTGAGATGTGGTCGTAGGCGTTGAGTTCTGGGCCTTCGAGTTGTCGGGCGAGTCTCATGATGCGGTTTCTGGTTTCGCTAAATACGTCGGGTGTGAGGTCTGCAGATAGGGGTGCACTTCAGCCAACGTGGTCAGCGTCGGTACGTCAAGAGTCTGGGGTACCGTTGCGGTCTCGACCTCCCAAGTGAGGTGGTACGGGATATGGATACCCACGCCGCCTAGTTCGATTACGGGAAGCACATCGGACTTCAGAGAGTTGCCCACCATGATGAACTCGGTGGGGTCGACGTCGAGTGCGTTGAGGATCGTTCGGTACTCCCGAGGCGACTTATCCGACACCACATGGGTCGACTCAAAGTGATGGGTCAGCCCTGATTCGTCGATCTTTGACTGTTGATGTCGGAGGTCGCCCTTGGTGATGAGAAGAAGTCGGTAGTGGCTTGCCAGTTCGGCCACGGCTTCTTCAACGCCCGCCAACAGCACGGTGGGGACTTGAAGGAGGTCTTTGCCGAGCTGGAGTACCCGTTCGATGTCGTTGTTGGTGACCGACCCGTTGGTGAGCGTGGTTGCCGCCTCGATCATCGACAAGGTGAAGCCCTTCACCCCGAATCCGTAGATGCCCAGGTGGGTCCGTTCGATCTCGAGCAGATCCCGCGCAAGGTCCTCGTGGGTGCGACCCGGACAGTAAGGCGCAATCAGCTCGAGGAAGTCAGCCTCGGTTTGTCGGAAGTGGTCTTCGTTGGACCACAGCGTGTCGTCGGCATCGAGAGCGACGACCAACCTCTCGGTGCTGTTCCTCATCGTGGCGGCTTCTTCATCCTGTTGACTTTACCGACCGCAGTGGCCGCCCGAGTCATGGGGTCGGCGAGGTCCGTTACGGCACGGCGGCGAACTCGGTGCGGTTGTTCTGATCCCGCCCCGTAGCGGTGTCGTTGTCGGCGATCGGGTTGTTTTGGCCAAAGCCCACTGCGATGAGCCGCTCTGGTTCGATGCCGTTGTCGGTGAGGAAAGCGATGACTGCGTCGGCGCGGTCTTGGCTCAGGACGAGGTTTTCGAGCCCGTCGCCCTCATCGTCGGTATGTCCTTCGACTTGGACGGTGGCACCGGGGAAGCCGGTTAGAAGGTCGACGGCTTCGGCCAGAATCGTCTCGGCGTCGTCGGTCAGTTCGGCGGAGTCGGCGGCAAAGGCTGGGTTTGCGTTGAAACGTTCTTCGATGTCGGCCAACTCTTCGTCGAGATCGACTTCGGGCGCTGGGAGGGTAGTTGCCGGCGGGGCGAGAGTGGTTGGCACCGAGGTGGCAGGTTCGGCGACTTCGGACTCGACCTGGGCGGTGGAGGTTCCGGGCGGCGGCACTGTATCGTCGGCTACCTCGACGGGTTGGGGGTCGGTATCTTCGGAAACCTTGGCATCTCGGATGCCCCACTCATCGTCGAGAATCTGCTCGGCTTCTTCGGCCGTAGCGCCCGAAAGTCCGCTGATGGTGGCGGTCCTGCCGCTCATAGCGACGGTTGCCCCTTCGATGCCAGCTTCATCGAGACGAGCAAGCGCCTCGGTCTGAAGATGGTCTTCCATGCGTGGAATCACGATGATCGACGTGAGTGTTCCGAGAATCGCAAACAGCAGCAAGCCGAGCCCCGCGACAAACGCGACGCGGCGAAGCTGGGACTCTGGGGGCGTGGTGCGAAATGGCCGACCCGAAGGTTCTACGGGAACCGTGAGTGTCGAGGTCGTTGCGACGGGGTTCACAGGTGGAGTCGGGCGCGGCGATGTCGCAGAGAGTGGTTCGACTTGTGCAGGAAGCGGGTCGAACGAACGAGGGCTCTGACGAAAGCCGCCGGGTTTGAGATCGGGTACCTCTGGCATGAAACACCAGTGTAGAACACAGAGCGGGTTTGTGACCTTTCGGTACATTTGATGCATCGAAGTGTTGTGGATAGCGAGGTATCCTCCCTGTTTTGGGCCGCGGACGATAACTTCGTTGGCGTGACTGTGTGTGTTCGGGCTGGTTGTGGCGGGGAAACTGCGGCGCTGGCCTCATTCGATCGAGAGAACCTCGTGGTTCGTCTGCGGAACGTCGACACCGATTCGGCGTTCACGATTGGCGTCTGCGAAAACCACGTCGC
This sequence comes from uncultured Acidimicrobiales bacterium, assembly GCA_937934655.1. Taxonomy (GTDB): domain Bacteria; phylum Actinomycetota; class Acidimicrobiia; order Acidimicrobiales; family SHLQ01; genus CALLQB01. The sequence continues at coordinate 10,122 of CALGZB010000040.1, forward strand.
CAAACTCACCGTGCCAATGGGCTGGACGCTTGCCGATGAGCGGTCCGATGCTCCGGCCGAGGGCACGTCGCTGCCCACGCCCCGTGGCGAGCGCGTCGATACGTCCACCGAGTCGACGGCCCCACGGCGGCCGTCCTCGCCGGAAGGCGGCCTGCTGAACCGGGCTTTCCAGGGGCCGGAATCAGATTCTCAACACCGACGGCGGCCGTCATGGCTCGAGCGCAGCGAGGAACAACCTCCTCCGGTTGCGCCCGATGCTCCGGCTCCCGGCGATTCCCCCGCGGCCCCCGACGCATCGCCCACCGATACGACCCCTAGTGCGAGCGCCTCGGCCGACAACGCCGCATCAAAGCCGACGTCGCCGAGTGCGCCACCGCTCGTAGTCCCGGCGAGGGCAGTTCGGTCGACGGTCTCGCCGCCTCCAACTCGATCAACGCTGCCAGCGCCCACTGGCAACGGGCTTTCTGGCAACGCCATCTCCGGGCACTCAATGGGCGGTCTGCCGCTCACTCAAGCACGAGGGTTCCTTCCACCTCGTTAGTCCCTCGGTCGGTGTTGCGCCGGTCACCATGACAAGATGGTGTGATGAGCAGTGGGCGGCTTTTGGGTCTTAGCGCAGGGGCATTTGCCGTCCTCGCTGTCGCCGCGTCTCTGAGCCTTCTTTACCCGCCCCCTGGTGGGTTCAGCACCGAGGTTGCGCTCACGACCACCTCGACCACCGTGGCGCCGGCACCGACCACAACGGTCACGCTGCCGCCCACGACGACAACGAGGCCGCCGTTCGATGGTTGGGTCGATCCGTTGTCTGCCGGCGAACCTTGGGGCACCACGGTCGACGGGCTCCTCACGTTCCGCGGGTCTCCTACCCGAAGCTTTTATGGCAAGGGTCCAGTGCCCGCTTCGCCCGAGCTTGGCTGGCGTTTCCCTCAGGATGGTCGGCTGTGTTCCAACTCGACCGTCGGCGGGAAATCAATCGAGTGGTGCGGTAGCGGTTGGACCGGTCAGCCTTCGGTCTTTGAACGCGAAGGACGGCGCTGGGTGGTCTTTGGGTCATACGACGCCAAGGTGCACTTCCTTGATGCCTATACCGGCGAGCGGATCCTTCCCGACTTTCCCGTGGGCGACATCATCAAAGGGTCGGTCACGGTTGATCCCGATGGATTCCCCATCGTCTACACCGGCTCACGCGACAACTTCTTCCGGGCCATAGCAATCGACCGAGACGAACCGGTTGAGCTCTGGAAGCTGTCGGCGGACGCTGTCTCGCCGACGAAGTGGAATGACGATTGGGACGGCGCGGCGCTCATCATCGATGACTACCTTTTTGAGGGCGGCGAAAACTCGCAGATTCATGTGGTGAAACTCAACCGAGGTTATGACGAAAACGGTTTGGTAACCGTCGATCCCGAGCTGGTCTTTAATGCTCCTGGCTGGGACGACGATCTCATCAATAAGGTCGGCGGCAATGTGTCGATCGAGAACTCGGTAGCTATCTCGGGCGACACGATGTACTTCGCAAACTCTGGCGGCCTCGTTCAAGGTTGGGACATTTCTCAACTGAAAGAAGGCGGCGACGTGGAGCGGGTTTTCCGCTACTGGGCAGGCGACGATGTCGATGCCTCGATCGTCATCGACGAGCAGGGCATGTTGTACGTCGGCGTCGAATACGAGCGCGGTACCGGTCGTTCGCAGGAGATCGGACAGATCCTCAAACTCGACCCATCGAACCCCGATGATCCCCTCGTGTGGGGTGTCGATGAGCGTCCGTATATCAACTCGGGAGTGTGGGGTACTCCTGCGCTTTATGAAGATCTGCTTATCGTGTCGACCGATGAAGGCAAGATCATTGGGCTCGATCGGATGACTGGTGAAGAACGCTGGTTCATCAAACTCCAGGGACCCACGTGGCAATCGCCGGTGGTTGTCGACGACACGCTCATCATCGGCGACTGCATCGGCCAGCTTCACGCTTTCGACGTCGCTGACACCACCAGCAAGCCTCCCGAGCTCTGGCAGATTCGACTCGGTGGAGGCGGCTGTATCGAGTCGACCCCAGCAGTTTGGGACAACTGGATCTACGTAGGAACCCGAGAAGGCCACTTCTACGCAATAACCGAATAACCGCCCGTTCTGGTCGAAATAGTGGTCGCCAGGGCGACCAGATATTCGACCAGTTCCGAGTTCGGGGTTGGTGGGTGTTGGGCTGAGTGTGTCAGTGGTGCCCGCTGTACTGGGTGTATGGAAATGCATCGAAATATCTGGACTCGCACCCGTTCGCAACACGGCTTGGTTACTGGTTCGCAGCTGCAAGCCGAGGGGGTGAGTCGAGCGTCGCTTCGGAATCTGCTCGCAACGGGAGAGTTCGAGCGGGTTCACCATGGGGTGTTCCGTCTCTCGGGCTCGCCTCACTCGTCGTCGCAACAGGCCCTGGCTGCGGTTCTGGCTATCGATGCCCCTGCCGCGTTGAGCCATCATTCGGCGGCTTCGATGTGGGGCATCCCCGGGTATCGGTTGGCGCCGTTCCATGTCACCACGCTTCGATCCGGCAGACACACCGAGACCCATGCGGCAATTCTTCATCAGCCCCGGAATCTATCGCCGACCCATCTTGTCGAGTGCGACAACGTTCCCATCACATCGCCGGTGCGCACGGTCTTTGACCTGGCGGGGCGAGTGCACTTTGGGGCGTTGGCTCGAATGGTTGACTTCCTCTGGACTCGTGGTTTGGGCGATCACGAATCGTTCAACAACATGCTGAGCGAACTAGCGAAACGGGGCCGGCCGGGCATTAGGAACATGCGGCTTCTGCTGGCCGAGCGAGGCCCCGACTATGTGGCTCCCGAGTCGGGACTCGAGCGACGGTTCATGCAGCTCGCCGAAAAAGCGGGCGTCCGCTCACTTCAGAGGCAAGTGAACCTCGGCGGCGACTCGTGGGAGGCCCGAGTGGACTTCTTCGAAGAAGCGCTGAAGCTGGTTATCGAGATCGACAGCGACCGGTTCCACACCGCCCTTGTCGATGTTGCCGCCGATGCCCATCGCCAACAGCTACTCACCAACGCCGGCTTCTGGGTTGTTCGATTCACCGAACATCAGATCTGGTACGAATCGAAAGAGGTCATCAAAACAATGAAGGCCATCGCCCAGCGCCTCAATCGAAAAGACCTCTCGAACTGGTCGAAATAGTGGTCGCTGGGACGACCAGATTTTCGACCAGTTGGGAGTTGTTTCGTTCTGGTCGAAATGGTGGTTGCTGGGGCAGCCAGATATTCGACCAGAACGGGTTTGGGTTAGGCGTTTTGGATTGCTTGCCAGACCCGCAGGGGGGTGCAGGGCATGTCGATGTGGCGGACGCCGAGGTGGCCGAGCGCGTCGACTACGGCGTTCTGCACGGCTGGGGTAGCGCCGATGGTTCCGGACTCGCCGATGCCCTTTGCGCCGAGCTCGTTATAAGGAGTTGGTGTCTCCATGATGTGGCGCTCGAAGCTTGGGAACTCGGCGGCGCTTGGGATGGCGTAGTCCATGAAGTTGGTGGTGAGCGGGTTGCCGTCGTCGTCGTAAAGCACTTCCTCAAACAGGGCTTGTGAGGCGCCCTGAGCGAGTCCGCCGTGCACCTGACCGGCCGCCAGCATCGGGTTGATCAGGGTGCCAGCATCGTCGACCGCAATGAGCCGTTCGAGCACGACGTGCCCGGTTTCTGAATCGACTTCGACAACCGCAAGGTGCGCACCGAACGGGAAGGTGGGCTCTTGTGCTTCAAGGTCGGACACGAACGTGAGTACCTGCTCGGCCTCGGAAGCTGATGCAGCCACCGTCTGCCAATCGACAGCCACGGCAGGGGTTCCAGCAACATGGAAGGAGCCGGTCGAGTTGTCTAGCACGATGTCGTCGACATTGGCTTCGAGGCGATCGGCAGCCAGTTGCTTGGCGGCAACAACCAGTTGCTTCGAGGCATTGCTCATCGATGACCCGGCCAGCTGAGCTGATCGTGAGCCGCCGGTAATGCCGCCCTCAGGCACGATGTCGGTATCGCCAAACTGCACGTCGATGCGATCCATTGGCACGCCGGTGCGCTCCGAGATGATCTGCGCCCATGCGGTGAGGTGGCCCTGGCCGTAGGGGGTGGAGCCGGTGATAGCCAGAATGCTGCCGTCGTCGAGAAGGCGCACCTCGCCGTAATCCTTGCCACCCATCGGTGCGGTGATCTCGACGTAGCTCGCTACGCCGAGCCCAAGAAGCATCTTGTCGCCAGCGTCGCGACGACGCTGTTGTTCGGCCCGCAATGCGGCGTAATCGGAGACCTCGGCCAGTTTGTCGAGGGCTTCGATGTAGGCGCCGCTGTCGTACACCTTTCCGGTGGGCGTGGTGTACGGGAAGGCGTCGGAGGCGATGAGGTTTTTGCG
>CALGZB010000041.1 GCA_937934655.1 uncultured Acidimicrobiales bacterium
GAGAGCAGGTTGGAGACGCCTGGTTTCTCTGCGATGTCGAACCGCACCTCGCCATCGGTGTCAGTGACAGCTCTTTTGATCTTTTTCTCGATCTTCTTCATGTCGTCGAGTAGCAGGATTGTTCCAGAGTCGGTATCGGCGGACTTCGACATCTTGTTGGTGGGATGCTGGAGGTCCATGATGCGGGCCCCGGCTGGCGGGATGTACGCCTCCGGAATCACGAAGGTTTCGCCGTATCGGTTGTTGAATCGCTCGGCGACATCGCGGGTGAATTCGAGATGCTGGCGCTGGTCGTCGCCGACGGGAACAGCATCGGTGTCGTACAACAAGATGTCGGAGGCCATCAGCGCTGGATAGGTGAATAGGCCCGCTGAGACGAAGCCGGCCGAGCCGGTTTCCATCTGATCGCTCTTGTCCTTGAACTGGGTCATCCGTCGCAGGTCGCCGAAAGCAGCGTTGCACTCGAGCATCCATGCCAGCTCGGGATGCTGATGAACATGGCTTTGGACAAACAAGATCGCCCGGTCTGGATCGATTCCGGCAGCGAGTAGGACTTGCGCGAGGCGAAGCGTTGATGCCCGGAGTTCGGCTGGGTCCTGTTGCGTGGTGAGCGCATGAAGATCGACGACACAATAGATGGTGTCGTAGGAGTCCTGCATCGAAACCCAGTTGCGAACTGCGCCCAGAAAGTTGCCGAGGTGGATGGCGCCGGTGGGTTGGATCCCAGAAAATACACGTGACATAGAGCCACGATCGTAGTGCTCTAGGGCGCGAGTTCCGTACTGGGTTTCGCTTCGGCCTGCTTCTAGGACTTCACGGCCTTGTAGGCCGCGAGCGTTCGTTCTCTAGCGAACGCGTGGTCGATGATAGGCGCTGGGTAGGTGTCGCCGAGGATCACGCCAGCACCAGCGAGGTCTAACGGGCCAGCCGCCCAAGGTTCGTGGATCGTCTTGTTGTCGAGTGCCGCGAGCTCAGGCACCCAGCGGCGGAGGTAGTCACCTTGCGCGTCGAACTTTCGGCTTTGGCTGATGGGGTTAAAGATTCTGAAGTAGGGGGCGGCGTCTGGCCCGGTACCAGCGACCCACTGCCAGTTTCCTGCGTTCTGCGCGATGTCGGCATCGATGAGCAGCTTGCGGAAGTACCGCTCGCCCCATCGCCAGTCGATAAGAAGGTCTTTGACGAGAAAGGATCCGACGATCATGCGAACGCGGTTGTGCATCCAACCGGTTTCGTTGAGCTGACGCATCCCGGCATCGACGATGGGATAACCCGTGGTGCCGTTGCACCAGGCATCGAATTCGGCCGGATCGTTGTGCCAGGCGATGTTGTCGTACTCGGGGCGCACCGAACGTTTCGCGAGGTCAGGAAACCCGAGAAGGGTGTGGGCCCACCAGTCGCGCCATGAGAGCTGACGAACAAAGCCGCGTCGACCATCTGACCCGTCGCCGATAATCTCGGAAATGTGACGCGTTGAAACCGTTCCGAAACGCAGATCCGATGACATCATCGAGGTGCCCTCAACCGCTGGAAAGTCCCGATGGTTGTTGTAGTCGTCAACTCGTCCAAGCCAATCGTGGAGCCGGTTGAGTGCAGCCTCTTCGCCAGCCGGAATCGGGGGACCGTCGGTGCGGAGCTCGTCGAGCACACCAATCTGGCCGGGATCGGCGGTCACCGATACCGATGAGGTCTCGGCATCAGCCCAGGGCGCAACGTCGGTGCGCTGCCAGACCTTGAAGAACGGGGTAAACACCTTCGAGAGGGTTCCTTTGCCCGTTAGCACTGAACCTGGTGGGTGATGCAGTGTTCCCCAAGAGGTATGTACGGCCGTGTCGGTTTGTTGGAGCCTTGCAACAATGGCGTCATCGCGTTTTGTTGCGTAGGGCGTGACGTCGCTGTTCCAATGCACCGAATCGAACTGTTGCGCCAGCTCCGGAACGATGGCTGCGGCATTGCCGCGGCGAAGGTAAAGCCGGCCGCCGGTGGTGGCCTGGATCTGGCGGTCGAGCGCCGCAAGCTCGCCGAATAGCTGGTTACGGCGAAAGGGCGCCGCGGTGTCGAGCAGCGTGGCGTCGAGTACATAGAGCGCAGTAAGGGAATGAGCGAGGTTTGTCGCTTCGGCCCAGGCTGGGTTGTCGTGCAACCGAAGGTCGCGGCGGAACCAGACCAGTGCGGACTGGTTGCTTTGGGCGTGGGCGGGATCGGTCACGGCGAGATCGTAGGAGATACTGCACCCGTGCGCGTATGGGAGCGAGAAGTGAATTAGCGTCTTGCCGTTATGTCGTTCAAGGTTGAAACCTCAGTATTCGCCGGACCTTTCGACCTCCTTCTGCACCTCATTCTGAAGAACGAGGTGGAGCTCTACGAGGTGTCGCTGTCCGACATTGTCGACGCCTATCTGGCGGAGCTCGACAAGATGGAGACCACCGATCTCGAAGTCGCGACGGAGTTTCTCCTTATCGCTGCCACGCTGGTTGAGCTGAAGTGCCGGCGCCTCCTACCCGTTGAAGATCGCTTCGAGCTCGACGACGAGCTGGCACTCTGGGAAGAGCGAGATCTTCTGCTCGCCCGTCTCATCGAGTGCAAGACGTTTAAGGACGCTGCGCAAGTTCTCCGCACGATGAGTGCCAATGCCAGCCGGTCGTTCCCTCGTCTCGCTGGGCTTGATGAGGCGTTTATCGGATTGACCCCGGATCTGCTGACCAACACCAAGCCCATCGACCTTCGGAATGCCTTTATCAAGGCGGTTACTCCGAAGCCGGAGCCCAGGGTTGACCTCTTCCATGTGAACCCAATCACGGTCACCGTGGCAGACGCGGTGGTGGAACTGCTCGATGAGCTTCCACGTGAGCGTGAGCTGAGTTTCCGCGACCTCACCGCCAGCCTTGTCGACCGGATCGAGATCGTCGTTCGGTTCCTGGCGATCTTGGAGCTCTACAAACAGGATCTGGTCGAGCTTGACCAGATCACGACCTTCGGCGACATCACCATTCGGTGGATCGGCGACGACCGCGAACACGATTTGAAGTTTGATCACTATGAAGGATGAATCCGTGCCCGAGGTTTTTGAAGAGCCTAAGGTTTCTGAACAGCTAGCCGCTGGCGAAGATGCCGCTGGCGAAGATGCCGCTGGCGAACATGCCGCTGGCGAAGATGTCGCTGTCGAAGAGACCGCCGATGATGCTGTCGAGGTGGAAGTCGCTGCCGAGGATGCAGAGGCGGACACGGACGCCGGGGCTGAAGACGCGACCGATGCTGCACATGACGGAGCTGATGCGGATGCTGAGCAGATCGATGCTTCGGCCGAAGAAGCCGTTGAGATCGATCCGGCTGAGGTGGCTGCCGCTGCCGTGGCACCCGAGGAGATTCGTCGGGCTATCGAAGCGCTCATTCTTGTGGCTGATACGCCCGTCTCGGTTTCGATGCTTGCCCAGCTCACCGAAGTAAGTGCCGCGTCGGTGGTGAAGGTCTGCGAAGAACTGGCCGCCGAGTACGTCGCCGACAACCGCGGTTTCGTACTGGTCAACGTCGCCGGCGGCTACCGCTTCCAGACCCACACCGATGTAGCTCCCTATATCGAGCGGTTTGCCCTTGAAGGCCAATCGAGTCGCCTATCGGCAGCGGCGCTCGAAACTCTCGCAATCATTGCGTACAAACAACCACTGTCTCGGGCGCAGGTCGCGGCGATCCGAGGCGTAAACGCCGATGCCGTGATGCGGACGTTGCATCACCGGGGTTACATCGATGAGATCCCACGCGAAGACGGACAGAGCCTCGCCGTGCTGTTCCGGACGACCGATATGTTCCTCGAGCGAATCGGCCTGTCGGCCATCGAAGAGTTGCCCGCCCTCGGGGAGTTTGCACCGGGCGCCGAAATCGTCGAAGCCCTCGAACAGAGCCTGAGCGCCGAACCGGTCGACCCCGAACTCGTGCCGAGCAGCACCAGCGAAGAAGCTGGTAAAGAAGAAGCTGGTAAAGAGGTGCCGGACTCCTCCGGGCCGGACATGCCAGCCGCCGGGCTCTCGATTGTCGCCGACCCAGCGCCGGAAGGGACGTCTGAAGCGGCCGAAGAGGCCGAGGCAGAATCCGTCACGGATGAAACGGCCGAATTCGAAGAGATCGTCGCCCCTGATGACGAAGCCCAGGCCGAGGACGAGTCCGCCGAGGACGCCGGCCAGGAGTCGATCGATGAGCGACTGGATGCCGTCGTTATCGACCTTCGAGATTCTGCACGCTCCGACCTCGACTGAGATGGCCGACCCTTTCGACGAGTACGAAGACGAAGACGAACCAGAACGCATTCCTCCTGAAGTACTTTTCGATGGCGAACGGCTCCAAAAGGTCCTTGCGAGAGCAGGCATTGGTAGCAGGCGGGTGTGTGAGGATCTCATCGCTGATGGACTCGTGACGGTCAATGGCGAGGTTGCCGTGCTTGGGCGACGCGTTGATACCGCCACCGATGTGGTCGAGATCGAAGGAGCGCTGATTCCGGTTCGACCCGACGCTGTCTACTACCTCCTCAACAAACCGACCGGGGTCATAACCTCTGCCGATGACCCGCAAGGTCGAAGCACCGTGGTCGAGCTCGTCCCAACCGAGCCACGGGTGTTCCCCGTTGGCCGCCTCGATTACGAAACCGAGGGGCTACTGCTCCTTACCAACGACGGCGAACTGACCCACCGGCTCACGCATCCGTCCTTCGGTGTCGAAAAGGAATACCTGGCCGCCGTAGAAGGAACCCCAAGCCGGGGAGCTCTGCGTCAGCTCCGCGAAGGCATCGAGCTCGATGACGGACCAACCTCTCCAGCGCAAGCGTCGATGGAGACACCTGGCATGGTCAAACTGACAATTCACGAAGGTCGAAACCGGCAAGTGCGACGGATGTGTGAAGCGGTTGGGCATCCGGTAAAGCGGCTCGTCCGAACCAGAATCGGACCGATCGCGGACCGCCAGCTAAAGCCGGGGGAGTGGCGCGAGCTACGACCCGACGAAGTTCGATCGCTGGCCGAGGCTGTGCAACTCGTCGACGACGTGGACGACGCCGGAAACCAGTGATGGCCGGGCTCTTTCAGCCAACTACGATTCGTCGTCGTGTCTGCTCCCGATGAAACCGGCGCTTCGGCCGTGACCAATCCACAGAACGGCGTTGGCCGCACCGCTGGGATCGTTGGACTTGGCCTCATCGGAGGATCCATCGCTGTCGCGCTTCGCGATCGTGGCTGGCGGGTTGTCGGCCTCGACAATGATCCCGCCGTGGTTGAAGCGGCCGTCGACCAAGGCGTCATCGCCGAAGCGGGCCTCGGCGGCGCCGAGATCACCTTTGTCGCTGTGCCAGCCGGTGCCGTGACCGCTGCGGTTCATCACGCGCTCGAAGCGACTTCGGGACTCGTAACCGATGTCGCGAGTGTCAAAGGTCAGATCGCGAAAGAAGTCGACGATCAGCGCTTCATCGCCGGACACCCCATGGCCGGTTCGGAACACTCCGGCCTTGCTGGGGCAAACCCGAATCTGTTTGATGGAGCGGTTTGGGTGCTCTGCCCGTCGGCAACCACCGAAGATGTCACGCTCGCCGAGGTTCGGGCGGTTGTGGCGGATCTTGGCGCTGACGTTGTTGTCATCGATCCGGACCGTCACGATGAAGTCGTCGCCATGATCTCCCATGTGCCGCACCTCACCGCCGCCACACTCATGCGACTCGCAAGTGACCGGTCACTCGAACATCGAGCGCTCCTTCGGCTCGCCGCTGGCGGATTTCGCGACATGACTCGGATCGCCTCGGGTGACCCCGGCATGTGGATCGACATCTGCTCGTCAAACAAGAACGCGATTGTTGCGGTGCTCGATGACCTCATCGAATCGTTGGGCGATGTGCGCTCCATCATCGAAGCCGACGACTCTGAAGGACTACGCAATGTCCTTACCGAAGCTCGGTCAGCCCGGTCGAATCTGCCTTCCTCGGCGCTGCACCCAAGCGAACTCACCGAAGTGCATGTGCCGATCACCGACCAGCCAGGCGAGTTGCAACAGGTGTTGACGCTGGCCGGCGAGCTCAACATCAACGTCTACGACATCGAGATTTCCCATAGCGCGACTCGCGATCGAGGGTTACTAGTCGTGGTCGTTTCAACAGCTACTGCTCCGATGCTCGACGCTGGCCTCATGGCCATTGGTTACCGACCCCACATGAAGACTCTCCAATGAAGATCCTGCAATTGAAGGCACAACCACGATGAGCCGACCACGACTGATACGGCCTGTTACCAGTCCATTCGATGCCTCTCTCAGAGTCCCCGGATCGAAGAGCATCACCAACCGGGCACTCCTTGTCGCCGGTCTGGCCGAAGGCACCTCGACGCTCACTGGTGTCCTCGACGCTGACGACACCAGGGCAATGGCGGCGGCTATCGAATCATTCGGGGCCACCGTCGACGCTGACTGGGACGCTGGGGTGGCGACGATCGTCGGCATCGGCTCGGCTGCCATCGCTGGGCCGCTCACCCTCCAAGCAAATCAGTCGGGCACCACCGGCCGCTTTCTTCTAGCGATCGCGGCAACGGGAACCGGAGCCATCACGGTCGACGGCGACGAACAACTTCGGGGGCGACCAATAGGCGACCTGGCCGATGCTTTGGTCTCCTTAGGCGCGAGGGTAGAAACGCCAAGCGCCACGCAGTCGCTCCCAGCCGTCGTGCACGCCGACGGGCTTTCCGGTGGCGAGGTCTCGCTGCCTGGCAATATTTCTAGTCAGTTCGCGTCTGCTCTGCTTATGGCTGCGCCGCGAATGGCCGAGGGGCTTTCGATCCGACTCACGGGCGAACTGGTCTCGACGCCATATCTCGATATGACCGTTGCCGTCATGCGAGCCTTTGGTGCCGAGGTTCAAGAGGTCTCGGGGCAAGGATTTGTCGTTGCACCGGGAACATACGTGGCGTGTGACTACGCGATTGAGCCCGATGCCTCGACGGCGTCGTACTTCCTGGCTGCCGCAGCAATAACTGGTAGCACGATCCGGCTCGAGGGGCTCTCGTCTGCCTCGCTGCAGGGGGACATGGAGTTCGCCGAGGTGCTGGCGCAGATGGGTTCGACCATTCGCCATCATGGCGACTCGATCGAGCTCACCGGTCCGTCGAGGCTCATTGGCGTTGACGCCGACATGCGCGATTTCTCCGACACGGTTCCAACGCTTGCGGCCGTCGCCGCCTTCGCCTCAACCCCCACCACGATCCGGGGCGTCGGATTTATCCGGCACAAAGAATCCGATCGGATAGCTGGAACGGTTGCCGAACTTCAACGGCTCGGTATCGACGCCACCGAGACCGATGACGGCATGGTCATCGTTCCTGGTCCGTTGCAGCCGACGGTGGTGCAGACCTACGACGATCACCGGATGGCTATGGCATTCTCCGTGCTGGGCCTTCGTAATCCCGGTACCCGAATTGCCGATCCCGACTGTGTGGCCAAGACCTTCCCGAAGTTCTACCGAGCGCTCGACGAGCTCCATCCCGATCTTGCGCCACTGGTGGTTGTTATCGATGGTCCGGCCGGGGCCGGGAAGTCAACGGTCGCGAAAGCCATTGCCGAACGACTCGGACTGCTGGTGCTCGACACCGGGGCTATGTATCGCGCTGTTGCGCATTCGGCCATCGCTCGCGATATCGACCTCGGTGATTGGGATGCCGTAGGCGACCTCACCAAAGATCTCCGGATCGAGCTCGATGGCTCGAGGGTGTTGATCGATGGCGCCGACGCCACGCAGGTGATCCGCACCGCTGAGGTTTCAAAGGCCGTGTCGATCGTTGCGGCGAACCCTCGGGTTCGTGACGTCTTGAAGAACCAGCAGCGTTCGTGGATGGCTGCGCAGGACGGGGGAGTCGCCGAGGGGCGCGACATGGGAACCGTGGTGTTCCCGAGGGCCACCCTGAAGATCTTTATGACCGCCGCCATCGAAGAACGGGCAAAACGGCGGGCTGCCGAATCGCTCGACTTCGACTATGACGCGGCCGTCGCCGACCTTCGACGTCGCGATGAGGTGGATTCCACCCGGGCGGTCGACCCGCTTGCCGAGGCGCATGATGCGGTGGTCATCGATAGTACGAACCAAAGCGTGGAAGAGATCGTCGACCTTGTTGTCAGCTTGCTTGGCGACCTTGTTCGGCCATGACGAATCCGCCGCCATCGCCGGTACCCGGTCCAGAGCCAGGGGTAGAGGGAGGAACGGGCTCCAAACGTCGAGAAATCGTGGGCGACGCCGGTTACGGCTTCGGTAGTGAGATGACGCGGCTCCAGCGGGCCGGGTACATGGCGCTCTGGTACCCGTTTACTGTGCTGGCCAAAGCGTACTTCCGGGTCGAGGTCCACGGCCGCGAGAACCTGCCCGCCGATGGGCCGTTCATCATCTCTCCCGTGCATCGGTCCTATATCGACACACCCGTTCTGGCCCTGATTAGTCGGCAAGTGTTTCGGTATATGGGTAAAGAGTCGTTGTGGACGAACAAAGTCGGCGCATGGTTCTTATCGATGATGGGCGGGTTCCCTGTGCAGCGAGGTACCGCCGACCGGACCGCAATTCAGTCGGCCGAGGCAGTGCTGGAACGCGGTGAGGTCCTGGTGATGTTTCCCGAGGGCACGCGCCGCGAAGGCCCAGTGGTGCGCCAGGAGAACATGAACGACGGCCCGTCGTTCATCGCTGGGCGCGCCCAAGTCCCGATCGTCCCGGTTGGCATCGGTGGGTCCGCTCGGATCATGCCGAAGGGCCAAAACATGGTGTGGCCTCGCAAACTCGTCTTCGTTATTGGCGAGCCGTTGGCGCCACCAGAACAAACCCGTGGACGGGTTCCCCGCCGAGCCGTGCGCGAACACACCGAGACGCTACGGCAGCGAATTCAAGCGCTCTATGACGATGCTGACGGACGTGCCAACGGGCGTGCCGGCAGCTAAACGCCGTCTTTGGTAAGTCCCGAAAGGGCTGCGCTTGCGGCGAGCTTCCGGTCGTTGATCGCTGGCCGGTCGACGAGGGATCCGCCGGTTGCGAACGTGCCAAACAGGTCGACTGCGGTAAGCAGGTCGCGCAGGTTGCGCGGAGGTGGGAAGTACTCGTCCTCGTCGGTAATGCGGACTTCTTCGACCCCGTTTGATGGGGCGAGTCGGGCGATGACCGACTCGACGAGCTCTTCGGGCGCTGATGCCCCGGCGGTCACGCCGACGGTGCCGTCGAGATCATCGGGAAGCTCTTTGGCATCGTTAACCCGGAACACGCGAGCGCATCCGGCGTCGACGGCCAGCTTCTCGAGCGCCACGGTGTTCGACGAGTTGGCGGAACCAATGACCACAACGGCATCGCACTTGGCGGCGATCTCCATAAGGGCTGACTGCCGGTTGGTGGTCGCGAAACAGAGATCGCTGCGTCCTGGCATCCACATATCGGGAAAGCGTTCTTTGGTGGCAACGACGACGTCGGCCCAATCGCGATGGCTCAGTGTGGTTTGGGCGAGGAGTGCGACCGGCTGCTCGAACGCGGGGAGCTCGGCGACTTCTTCGCGGCTCTCGACCCGGTGGATGGCATCGGGGGCAACGGCCATGGTGCCCATTGCTTCTTCGTGGCCATCGTGACCGACGTAGACGATGCTGTATCCCTTCTTGGCTCGAACCTTCACCTCGTGGTGGACCTTGGTCACCAGCGGGCACACGGCGTCGACAACGTAGCCGCCTGCTGCCTCGGCGGCCGTAACGACCTCGGGGGCAGAGCCATGGGCCGAAAGCATGACTGGAGACCCAGGTGGAACCTCATCGATATCGTCGACGAAGATCACTCCGAGGTCCTCAAAGCGCTTCACGACGAGCTGGTTATGCACGATCTCGTGGTAGCAGTACACCGGCGCTTCGAAGGCCCGTACCATCCAGGCCAAGGCCTTGATGGCCATTTCCACCCCGGCGCAGAAGCCACGGGGTGCTGCAAGTAGAACTCGATCGACGTTCACCACTTCAGAATACCGTCGTGGCCGGGAAGGCTCGGGTTTCGAACCGAGACTTCGTCAGATTCTTTAGAAAAAGTCCACAATTGTGGGTGCCGAGCCCGCAAACGCTCGTCGAAGCGATGCGATGTCGCTGGGTTCGGCTCCGGCAAGACGTCCGGCATCCGCGAGGAACCCGGCGTCGGCATACCCGGTGTACAGCGATGAGAGGTCGCCGATGTCGAGAGTGGCTTCGGCTCGCCCACCCGGCTCGAGTGAGCCTGCACCGTTCGTGACCCGAAGCACGTGTGCCCCGTGGTTCGCCGATATCGACGGATCGATGATGTCGAGATGAACCTCGGCCTCGGTGCCGTCTAGGTACCCGCGTGCAGCTATCGCCGTGGGTGCGTCGATGAGGCGACTCATCCACGCCAGGTGCTCACCCTGATCGAGTCGTTGGCCGTGCCTGAGCGAAAGTCGCAACTCATCGGATGGGTAGAGAGCGGTGATGATACCCGCCGTTGTTCCGTTGCTCGATAGGAACGTGAGCGCATCGGCGAGGGCCCCACCATCGGTGGCAAACAGGAATCGGACATCGATATCGAAGAGGGAATGATTGGTGCTAGTGGAGACATAGGAATAGCCCACGACCGCCTTGAGCTCATCGGTCGAGTCATCGCGTTCGATGCCATACAAGTAGTGCGGCGGTTTGGCTTTGGAAAAGCCTTGCCAGGCCGACGCCCATGAGTAGTCGGTGCGGTCGAGCCAACCATTGTGTCGAGCGCCGACCTTGTCATAGAGCGCTCGCACTCGAGGGTCGTCCCAGGTGACAGCTATGGCCGTCGGCGATCCGCCCATATCGGCATCGGCGACGCTCATCTGCGGGCGGGTATAGGTGCCTGCAAACTCATACCCGCGGCTCCGGTAGAGCGTGGCGGTAGTGGGGTAGAGCGTGCTGATAGCCACGCCGGAGGTAGACATACGGACGAGCGCTTCATCGAGCAACCTCGATGCAACACCCAGCCCGCGGGCTTCCGGCGCCACGATAACTCCGCCGATACCACCCATGGGCACCGACTTTCCGCCAAACCACTGCGCGGAATCGAGAATCTTTAACCGACCCAGAAGCTCGTCGCCGCGGTAGGCGGCCACGGTTCGGTCGTTGGGCGGGTAGACGCCGGCCGGGTCATACGGGGCGCCCGGCCCGAATGCTTGCTGAGAAATGGCAAAGGCCCGTTCCTCATCGCCGTCGCGAAGGTTCTCGATCGTGATGTCCACGACCAGAACAATAGTCAGACCGGTCGGTACCCTAAGAGAGTTATGTCGAACCCCCTTCTGGATGACGCTGGCGCGCCTGTCGCTCCGCCGCCTATCGGCGCCACTGTCCCGCCCTGCGTTATCTCGGTCGACCCGGACTCTCCCGCCCACCTCGCCGGCATGCAGGTCGGCGACGAAATCCTGCTCATCAATGGGCAATCCCCACGAGACGTCATCGAGTGGCAGCTCTTGGTTGATGAAGGCGAGCTCGACATCGAGCTTCGTCGCAGCGGCATCGAGCTGAGCGCCGAGATTTCTAAGACACCGGGTCATCCACTCGGCATCGACGTGCACTCGGCAGTGTTCGACCGAGTCCGCACCTGCGACAACCACTGCGAGTTCTGTTTTATCTACCAACTTCCCAAAGGGATGCGTCGCAGCCTGTACCTGAAGGACGACGACTACCGGCTCTCGTTCTTGTACGGCAACTACACCACGTTGACTCGCTTCACCGAGGCTGACTTTGAGCGGGTTGTCACCGAAGGGTTGTCGCCCCTCAACGTGAGCATTCACGCCACCGACCCCGACGTTCGAACCGACATGCTTCGCAATAAGCGCGGCGCAACGAGTCTTCGCTGGCTGCGAGCACTGCTCGATGCCGACATCGAGATTCACGGCCAGATCGTGGTGTGCCCCGGGCTCAACGACGGAGATGTCTTGGAAGAGACGCTCTGCGGCGTGCTCGACGAGTACCCCGAACTCGCATCGGTGTGTGTTGTACCGCTCGGCGTGAGCGCCCACAGTAACGAAGCCCGTATGCGCCCACACACCGTTGCCGAGGCCGCACGGGTGTGCGAGATCGTCGAGTCATGGCAGGACCGTTTCCTCGACCTGCTGGGGCGACGCACGGTTTTCGCAAGCGATGAGTACTACCTCCGTGCCGAGCTTCCCTTCCCGGCGTCGGAAACCTACGAAGGGTTCCCAATGCACGAGGACGGCATCGGTATGGCTCGAACCCTCGAACTCGAGTTCACCGGCCAGGTGGAGGACCCAACCGGCGTCCGCCCAGGTTTCTTTGCATCGGTCGACGGCGCCCCAGCCGACGGCTACCGGGCTCCCCGAGCCGAGGCCGAGAGTGCAAAGATCGCCGAAAGCGAAAAGACGAGCCAGGTTCCGGCGACGCCGGTCCCCGTATCGATCGGCATAAAGCGAACTGCCCCCGTGGGAATTCTCACTGGCGAGTTAGGGGCTCAGGTACTCGCTCCGCTCGTCGAGAGCGTCGGCCGCGACGATGTCCGTATCGTCACGGTTCGCAACGATTTCTTCGGTGGAAACACCGCGGTCGCCGGTCTGATGACCGGAGCCGACCTCGCCCGAACGCTTGCCGAAGAGCCGGAAGGCCATCGGTATTTGCTACCCGATGTGTGTCTGAGTCGAGGAATGTTCCTCGATGGGCTTACCATCGACGATCTACCCCGGTCCGTGGAGGTTCTTTCCACCGATGGGGTGGCGCTACGAAAGGCGCTTCGCGCATGACTGAACTCCCTCTCGTCGCAATCGTTGGCCGCCCGAATGTCGGCAAGTCGACGTTGCTGAACCGAATTATTGGTCGTCGTGAGGCGATCGTTGAAGAACGCCCCGGCGTCACCCGAGATCGCAAAGAGGTCGAGGCAGAGTGGCAGGGCGTTCCCTTCCGCTTGCTCGACACCGGTGGGTGGATGGACGACGGCGACACGCTCGATACCAAAGTCAGCGAACAAAGCGAAAAGGCCATCCTTGAAGCTGACGTCGTGGTGCTGGTTGTTGACGGCGCAATCGGAAACATCGAAGACGACGCCAAAGTGGCCCAGCTTCTTCGCCGAGCCGAAGTGCCGGTCCTGCTTGCGGTCAACAAGATCGATGCCCAGGCCCACGACAACAACATCTGGGACTTCATGTCCCTCGGACTTGGCGAACCATTTCCTATCAGCGCACTGCATGGCCGACTCACCGGCGACTTCCTCGACGCGGTTGTTGCGGCGTTGCCCGATGGGTCGAGAGATCGTGACGCGTTCGCGGACGACGACATCATCGAGGTCGACGCCACCGACGAGGAACGCCTTTTCTCTGTAGCGATCGTTGGACGTCCCAATGTTGGAAAGTCCACCCTGTTCAACCGGCTCATCGGTGAAGAACGCTCGGTGGTTCACGACCAGGCGGGCACCACACGCGACACCATCGATACCGTGGTCGAGGCGCAGGGCGGGCCGGTCCGGTTTATCGACACCGCTGGTATGCGGCGGCAGGCCAAGGTCGACGACGACACCGAGTACTACTCGGTCGTACGTGCTCTCAAAGCCGTCGACGGCGCCGACGTCGCGCTGTTGGTCATCGACGCAACGGTTGGTGTGACCCATCAGGATCAGCGACTCGCCGAGCGTGTTGACGCTGCCGGTTGCCCCATTGTGGTTCTGCTGAACAAGTGGGAAGTGCTCAACGCCGAGCAGCGTGCCGACATCAAGAAACACTTCGACCGGAAGATGCACTTCGTCGGTGATGCTCCGGTGATCCAGATCAGTGCGCTTACGGGCAAGAACGTGCAGAAGTTGTGGCCGGCGCTTTCTGACTCGATCGCCGACTACCGGGTTCGGGTGCCAACTCGAAAGGTCAACGAGGTCATTCGAGCCGCACAATCGGCCCAACCAGCGCCCCACGGGGCAAGGGTCATGTACGCCACCCAGGGCGCTACCGATCCGCCGACCTTTACGCTGTTCGCGAACAAATCGATCCATCCCACCTATGTGCGGTATCTCGAACGGAGCCTTCGTGAGGGCTTCGATCTGGGGTCCACGCCTATCAAGATGCGGGTCCGGCATCGCGCTGAGTAACGTTTTGCCACGTTGGGTGGTGATTCGCTAGGAAAACGCCACTGACATGGGGTTGTAACGCAAGTTCTCCTCCACCGGCTCGTTCGATGCCGATAGTGTTGGGGATCCTATGATGACCGTGGTTCTTTGCGCCTTAGGCGTCATCTGCTTGGCGGCAGGCATTGTGTGGATTCGCTCTGCGCGCTTACGCCAGCGCTTTCTCGAGTCGATCGAACGCAACATCGACAACGACGACGCCTTCCTGCTCGCCCGCTCGAGCATGCGGAAAGACTTCCACTCGGGTTCGCTGTATCTGATCCTGGCGGTCGCCTCGTTCTTCACGGCCTTCTCGTCGATGAACGATGCCGCCATCACCTTTGCGCTCGTTGTTCTTCCAGCGCTTATCTCCATCACGTGGGCGCGGAACTCGGTCAAAGAAGCCCGCCTGTCGCGTCAGCGTTTCGAGATCGAAAAGAAGGCGGTCGAAGCCCTCGAGCAGGAAGACCTCGCTCCGAAGGCTTGGGCGAGCCGTTTGGCTCCCGACGACCTGCCCGATCTCAACGGCTTCGAAGTCGGCCGGGTTTATGAGGCTGGCTCCGGTCTTATGGCAGGCGACTTCTTCGACATTTTCCGTATCTCGAAGAACCGAGTCGGAGCTGTGCTCGGCGACGTTGCCGGACACGGCATCGAATCATCGATTACCGCGTTTCAAGCCAAGTATCTCCTGCGGGTCTTTCTTCGCCAGTTTCGCGATCCGGCTCAGGCGCTTGAAGAGCTCAACAACCAGATGTCCAACATGGACCGCGGCGAAGAGTTCATTTCGATGGTCTGTGTCGTGTTCGACACCGAAGCCGGAACACTCCGTTACGCATCTGCGGGTCACCCCACAACGTGGCTTTGGCACGATCGCGAAGTGCAACCGTTGGATTCCACCGGCCCGCTCCTGATGCTTGACCCGAACGCCAGCTACTACAGCAAAGAAGTAGAGCTTGAGCACGGAGACTTCATTGTGCTCTATACCGACGGTCTCGCCGAGGCTCGCCGGGGCGATACGCAGTTCGGCGAGGATCGAATCGCTCAGATCATCCGTCGAGACCCTGGCGTTGCTCCAGATGTGTTGGTGAAAACGCTTCTTGATGCAGCGCATGATTTCGCCAAGGGCGTTATCGGCGACGATGTGGCCATCCTGGCGATTCGCCGCGAGTAGCTGACGCTCCGGTCCAAGTAGCAAGCGAAGCGGTTGGTACGCTGCTCGGGTGCCTTGGTGCGATCCGTGTGATCGGTTCTATAACCCGAATACGTTGCTTGTTGACGGCTCCTGCCCGCGATGCTCAACGGTACTAAGCGCCGATGATGACGAAGGGTCGCACCGACACGATCGCGACGATGAAGCGTCCGCGAAGTCGACGATTCCATGGCACTTCTGGCTCGTCCTCGGGCTGGTAGCGATATACCTCGGGTGGCGAGTCATCGAGGGCTTTCTGTGGGTAATCGACGCGGTTACCTGAGCCGTATCCTGAAAAGGGGCGACGCACGCAAATGTGTGCCCGCTGGTGTCATGGGGCCTTGAAGCCCAGTATCATGATCGGCTCACGGGCTATGGCGAAGCTTGGTTATCGCACCACGCTGGGGGCGTGGGGATCGCAGGTTCAAATCCTGCTAGCCCGACCAAACACAGATCATGCCGGGGGCATCCCCCGGCATGATGATCTTTCGGTGTTGAGCGGCCTACGGGTCAGGCGTCCAGAATCCTCGTGACACTCGGCCGCACTTCTCGTCGGTGATGAGTTGGTCGACGCCCTTGGCATTGATGAGCGCTTCGACCGACGCACACTGGTGTGCGGTGACGGGCCAGCCGTCCTCGAGATCGAACACCAACCGCCCGGCAGCGTTGGTTCCGGCGGTAGCTGCCAGGCGAACTTGGAGCGTTTCCCCAGAGTCGGTTTGGCGAATCCGAACAAGCCAGCCCTTTTCGTTGCCGGTGTTGTCGGCGAAGTCGAGGCCCACCTGACATTGGCCGGAGCCGCAGTTGAAGATCGTGAATGTCGCAAGTGAAGGTTCGGCAGCGAGGTCTTCGATCTCGCGGTGCGAGTCACAGCGGAAGGATCGGTCCCTTTGCGGACCACCGATGCAGTCGTCCACGCCGTCGCCGCCATCGAGGGTGTCGGGACCGGGACCGCCGCGGAGTCGATCGTTGTCCTCGTTGCCAGCGAGCGAGTCCTTGCCCGGCCCGCCGTCGAGGAGATCGTTACCGGGGCCGCCTTGAAGGATGTCTTTGCCCTTGCCGCCGAAGATGCGGTCGTTGCCTTCATTGCCGATGACCGTGTCCTCGTTGGCGCCGCCGTCCATGATGTCGTCGCCAGCATCGCCAAGCATGTAATCCTCGTTCGCTCCGCCTGCGATGACGTCGTCACCGTTGCCGCCGGTGAGGAAATCGGCGCCGCTCCCGGCGTTGAGGTGGTCATTTCCGTCGAACCCGAAGAGGTGGTCGTGCCCGCTTCCGCCGACGAGTCGGTCATTGCCTACACCGCCGTTGAGGAGGTCATCGCCGGCGTCACCAATCAGACGGTCGACACCAGCATCTCCGTAGATGTGGTCGGTTCCGTTACCGCCGCTGATGATGTCGTTGCCGTCGCCGCCGCAGATGATGTCGTTGCCGTTGGCTCCGATGATGTGATCGTTCCCGCCAAGGCCAACGATGACGTCGTTCTTGTTGGTCCCGCGGAGTCGGTCATTGCCCGCTGTGCCGATGATGGTGGCCTTGTGGCCCTCGCACGTCATGGCTGCGAAGGCATCGGTGGGGTTGCCTTGGGCCGTCGCCGAGGGGGCGAAGGTCAATACTGCGGCTACAAGGGAAGCGAGAGCTATGAACGCGAAGGCGCGGCTCGGCATCGATGGGGTGCGGGTTTGACGCCACATAAAGATCTCCAGGGGACAGGGGGAAGCGGAGGATGTAGGGGGTAGAGCGTGAGGGGCAAACGGGCGTGGGTACGCATCCGATGATTTGATGAGGGCTCTGCTTCGACCTTAGCCGGATGGCGAGGACCGCTGGCTCCACTCGACGGTCATACCGGTCTTGGGGTCGAGAATCCGGTGCCCCAACGACGCCGAAGCCGGCGAACAAATCGCCACAGCGAGAACGTAAGAAGTAGTGCTGCTACCGCCAGGATCCCGACGACGCCAACGGTAAACGCTGGGTAGGCGAGTCCGAGCGAAACGATGCCTACCGCTGCCACATCCTCGGACAGGCTTGCCACGATGTTGCTGAATGGCTCTGGTGACATGTTGATGGCAGCGCGGGTGGTGGCTTTGGCCGCATGGCTCGTCGCAGCCAGTCCGCCAGCGGTGACCGCTCCGCCGAGCAGCGAACCCCCGCCTTCGGCCGCAACAGCAATCCCGAGAAGGGCGCCACCCACGGGCCGAATGATGGTGCTTGCCACGTCCCAGGCATTGTCAACATAGGGAATTTTGTCGACGATAAATTCGAGCGCATACAAAATGGCTGCCGCTATGAGGATGTCGGTGCGGTGGAGAATCTCTGGGGTCGTTGCCCAGTCCATCCGCCCAGACACGCCAAGCACAAGAATTGCTGACCAAAGATTGAGGCCGGCAGCCCAGCCGCCACCTGTGAGAGCACCGAAGTCCATTGTCGAAAGCCTAGGCGTTCATGAGCGGTGAGGGGGTTGACGTCCGCCGTTAGCTCCCGCTATGGGTCTGGTGTCCAGAAGCCGCCGGCTACTCGGCCGCACTTCTCGTTGCTGAATAATGGACGAATCGACTTGTCCAAAGGAATGGCGGCGACCGTCACGCACTGATGGTTGTTCTGCGACCATTCCTTCGGGACCCGAAATTGGAAGGAGAATTCGCCGAGGGACTTGTCGTCGGCATCAAACCGCTCTTCGTAGGTCTCCCCGGATTCGGTCTGGGTGAGTGTTACCAGCCAACCGGCTTCGGCGGTTGATTGATCCTTGTAGTCGACAGTGATGCGACATTGCGATCCGCACAGGTCCATCCCGAAGAAGGTGACTTCTGGGGCGAAGAGCGGTGACTCAATTCCGTCGAACGTTTTGCACGCATAACCACGGTCTCTATCTGGGCCGCCGTTGCAGTCGTCGGTCCCGTCACCGCCATCGAGTACGTCTTTGCCGCTCCCGCCGGCCAGCGTGTCGTCGCCGTCTTCGCCCGACAGGCGATCTTTGCCCTTCCCTCCGTCGAGGGTGTCGTTATCGTTGCCCCCGAACAAAAGGTCGTTGCCTTCGCTGCCGAGAAGGGTGTCGTCGCCGTCTTCACCGAGGAGGCTGTCTTCGTGGCGTCCACCGTCAAGTATGTCGTCGCCCTCCGAACCCAGCATGTAATCCTCGTTGTTGCCGCCGAATAACTTGTCGTCGCCGGGCCCGCCATGCATGAAGTCTGCGCCGGGGCCAGCATCGAGGTCGTCATCGCCGTTGCCGCCAAAGACGTGGTCGTGGCCTTGTGCACCGCGCACCTCATCGGCGCCGTCGCCGCCATGGACAAGGTCATCGCCTTTCCCGCCATCGATGCGGTCGTCGCCACCTTCACCCCATGCTCGATCTTTCCCGTTCCCTCCGTTCAGCGTGTCTTTGCCGTCGCCACCGCAGATTCGGTCGTTGCCGCCAAGACCATTGATGGTGTCGTTGCCGCCGAGGCCAACAATGACGTCGGCCCGCTTCGTTCCGACCAGTTTCTCGCCGAGGTTGGTCCCGACGATGGTCGCCTTCTTGCCGTCGCAGTAATGGACCTCCGGTTCGGCCGGAGCGGCATCTACTGCAGGGGTTATCGCAAGAATGAGCGCTAGCACGGTAAGTGCGAGGAGCTTCGGAGGGGAAAAGAACGTGCGCTGGGTGCGGTGTGGTACACCAGAAACGGTAGGAAAAGACATGACACTCTGTGGGGGAGACAACACGGTAGGTGCGCATATCAAACACGATCACCCCACGGTTGGGGTGGATGGTGCCAATGTTGTTTATGAGTGTCCTGTTTATCAGCGCGTGTTAGAGCGATGCGCCTAGATAGGCGCTGCTGTTCAAGCCGGAGAGGCGGCTACTCCGTTTTCCAGAGTCCTGAACTGGTGATTTGGCCGCAAAGTTCGTTGCTTGGAGCGGCATGGGTGTCGTCACGCGGTCCCTGGGCCTGGACGACAACACATTG
>CALGZB010000042.1 GCA_937934655.1 uncultured Acidimicrobiales bacterium
ATCATCGACGAGCTTTCACTTGGCCTTGCTCCGGTGATCGTCGAACGACTCCTTGCCGTTATCGAACAGCTCAAGGCCGAAGGTATGACGATGATCATCGTCGAACAGTCGTTGAATGTGGCGCTCGCTATCGCCGATCGAGCGATCTTCCTCGAGAAGGGCCGCGTGCGATTCAGTGGTCCGGCCGCCGAGCTGGCCGAACGCGATGATCTTGCCCGTGCAGTGTTCCTGGGCGACGAGGGCGGCTGATGCTCAACTTCAGTTTCGAACTCTTTGGTATCGGCGCTACCTCGCAGCTGATCTACAACGGCATCGCGTCGGGCATGGTGTTTGGTCTGCTCGCCATGGGCGTCGTGCTGATCTATCGGTCGACCCGCGTCATTAACTTCGCGGTGGCCAACATGGGACTTCCCACCGCAGTCCTGATGGCGTTGCTTGTCCTTAACTGGAATGTGCCGTATTGGATCGCATTGGGGATCGCATTGGTGCTGGGAACGGCGCTGGCTATGGCTCTGGAGCTCATCGTCATACGTCGACTTTTCGCTGCGCCGCGCGTGATCCTGCTGGTGGCGACTATTGGTATCGCCCAGCTTATGCAGGCCCTTGTGCAGGCATTGCCCGATATCACCACCGAGGGTCGGCCTCGATTCCCCGTTCCTATTGGAAGCTCGTGGGACGACGTCGGTGGTCTTCGCATGACCGGCCCAGAAGTAACCATCCTTGTGGTGGTGCCGGTCGTCGCTGCGGTCCTCGGCTGGGTGATGAACCGAACCACCTTTGGCAAGACCGTTCAAGCTGCGGCGGCGAACCCGAATCTCGCTCGAACCCAAGGCATCAGTCCACAGCTCGTCTCGACCGCTGTGTGGAGTATCAGCGGTTTCTTGGCGACGCTGTCGATCATCTTGTTGTCGGGAACCAGCGGCGCGCTCACCGGCTTCAATGCCATTGGGCCCAACACCTTGGTTCGAGCTTTGGCGGCCGCAGTGTTGGCCAAGATGACCTCGTTCCCGCGGGCTCTTCTGGCCGGAATTTTCATCGGCGTTGCGCAGTCGGTCGTGCAGTTCAACTTTCTCGACCAGGCGGGTCTTATCGACTTCATCCTCTTCATAGCGGTAGTTGTTGCCGTGTACTTCCAGGGCCGCGAAGAGAACGAAAAGGCAACCTTCAGCTTTGCCCCGAAGGTCAAGCCCATCCCGGCCCGACTCGTTCACAAGTGGTGGATTCGTAACCTGTCGGTTCTGGCTATTGGTTTCATGGTGTTGCTTGCCGCACTGGTGCCATTGCTGGTGTCGGCCAACTCGAAGCTGTTGACCTATTCGGCGATCCTGGCGTTTGCCATCTGTGCACTGTCGGTCACGGTCATCACCGGTTGGTCGGGTCAGCTGTCGCTTGGTCAGATGGCCCTGGCCGGGCTCGGCGCCTTCGGCGCAGCGGCATTCCAACGTACAGGCGTTCCGTTCGTGCTTTCGCTGCTTGGCGGAGCACTCATCGGCGGCGGCGTTGCGGTGCTGGTAGGTCTCGGCGCATTGCGCGTAAAGGGTCTTTTCCTTGCCGTAAGTACCTTTGCCCTTGGTATCGCGGCGCAGCAGTTCATCTACAAGCGAGATTTCGTTTCTGATGGCAACCGGTCATCGGTTCCATTTGGGCGAGGCTCCCTGTTCGGTATCGATCTCGCCGACGAACGTTCCTACTACTGGTTCTCTCTGGTTTCGCTTGTCCTGGTGATGGTGCTCGTCGCTCGGATCCGTCGCAGCGGGATCGGACGTACCACCATTGCAGTCCGAGACAACCCAGATACGTCGGCGGCGTACACCGTCAACGCCATGCGAACCCGGCTTACCACCTTCGCCTTTGCGGGGGCGCTCGCTGGTTTGGGCGGTGGGTTCCTCGCAGGAACGCTGCAAACCGTGCCGCTGTCGGGCCTTGCGTTTGTGAGCTTCCAGTCGTTGCGAGTGGTTTCGATGGCCGTTATCGGCGGCCTCGGAACTCTGTTTGGCCCGGTCCTCGGAGCGTTCTGGGTCGAGGGCCTTTCGACGATCTTCTCCGACAACGAACTCATTCCGCTGCTTACCTCCAGCGTTGGCCTCCTGTTTCTGCTGCTCTACTTCCCTGGCGGACTCGTTCAGATCGGCTTCGCCCTCCGTGATGCACTTTTCGGATGGCTCGAAAGTCGCCTCCCTGAGGTTGAGAACAAGATCAGTTCTGCACCGCCTGCCACCCTTAGCCGTCGCGAGGGCGAGCGTATTCCTGCCACGCTCGTCGCCCAGGACATGTCGGTTACCTTCGGTGGAAACCGAGCGGTCGATTCGGTCAGCATCAAGGTTGATGATGGCGAAATCGTCGGACTCATCGGTACCAACGGCGCCGGCAAGAGCACGTTGATGAATGCCATCGGTGGCTTCGTACCCGCAACCGGTCGCGTCGAACTCGGTGGCAATGACGTCACGAATAAGTCGTCGACTGCCAAGGCCAAGGCCGGCCTTGGACGAACGTTCCAGGCCGCAACCCTTTTCCCGGAACTCACCGTTCGCGAGACGGTGCAGGTTGCGCTCGAGGCGCGAGGTCGCACGGGCTTTGTTTCGACTGCGCTGTTCCTCCCCCATGCCGCTGCTGCCGAGCGCCGGAAGAAGGCCGAGGCAACCGACCTCATCGACTTCCTAGGTCTCGGTCGTTACGCTGACGCGTACATCTCCGACCTGTCGACCGGCACGCGGCGCATCGTTGAACTCGCTGGTCTGCTGGCACTCGATGCCCGAGTGCTCTGTATGGACGAACCAACTGCAGGCCTTGCGCAACGCGAGACGGAGGCGTTCGGACCGCTGCTTACGAATCTTCGCAAAGAGCTCGACGCCAGCATCTTGATCATCGAGCACGATATGCCGCTGATCATGTCGATCTCCGACCGGGTCTATTGCCTCGAGTCGGGTCAGGTCATCGCCGAAGGCCAACCTGATGAAGTGCGCAATAACCCGCTTGTTGTGGCGAGTTACTTGGGCACCGATTCGCGAGCGATCGACCGCTCCGAATCAAACAGCTAAACCACACCCTGCGACCTGTTCGACCGCAGGGTGGGTAGCTACGTGTCGTTAACCGTCGGCGCGAGCGTCGGCGAGCTCTTGCATGCGCAGCTCAAGCTGTGGGCTTGCGGCGAGCAGTGAGTTGAAGTCGCGACGACTAAACACAACGACCTGGACATCGTTGGTGGCAATGAGGGTGGCGTTGCGGGGCTCATTGGTCAGCACAGCTGACTCGCCGACAACGGTGCCCGGACCAACGGTGGCGATGACCACGTCGTCGCGAAGAACGTCGGCTTCACCAGACACAATGAGGAAAACCTCGCGTCCGGTGTGACCCTCGGTGGCCAGCGTGGTGCCGGCTTCAAGGTTCAAGGTGGTGCCGAAGCGGTCGAGTTGCTGCATCTCGTCGTCGCTGTAGGCGCCTTCGAGAGCGGCGGCAAAGCCTTCGGGTAGGTGGGGGGTGCGGTTCAAAAATCCAAACATGGGATTCTCCTTCGTTACCCATAGTTTACGAACGAATGGCATCAGAACTTGAGTTGTGTGACGCCCGCACTCGTGTCATTTGCCACGTGTGTCCAGCGCCCTAGTGCTTCTGACGGGTGTTTCGCATGTTCTGCATACGCGGGTCAGACTGGCGTCATGGCGCAACTCGTTGTCGATGATCAGCAGCTGACGGTGGAGCTCTCGGGCCTGGAGAAGTTGGGAGCACTTCGGCGCTCTGACGTCTCGGTGCCGGTTTCGTCCATTGTGTCTGTCGAGCGGCTCGACAACGCCCGAGACGCTATTCGAGGGCTGCGAGCGCCAGGTACGGGTCTTCCGGGCGTGATCGCCCTGGGCAGTTGGCGAAAGCGTGGCGTCGTCGACTTCGTTGCCGTGAGACGCAGCGAACCCGGCTACGTCATCGAACTCGAGGGGATGTCGTTCGATCGCCTCATCATTTCGTCGCCCACGATTCCAGAACTCGAAGAGCGAAAAGCCAAAAAGTAAGAACGCGGGGTCTGACCCCGCGTTCTTACTTTTCTTAGGCTGGGACGTTTCGCTACGCGAAACTCCGTACGTGAGCGAAGCGAGCGTGTCAGTCGTATTTTTCGCCGATTGAGCGGAGCATGGCCATGAGCTCTTCGCCTTCCATGCCGGTGTTGTGGGCGCCTGGTTCCCACCGGGCGTAGTGGAGTGTGCCGGTGTACGGGAAGGTGCCGCGGCGCTCGTGGAGGTCCCAGGAAACGGGTGATCGACGGTCGATGCCGACATCGATACCCTGGAACGGGGCGATACCTACAAACGATCCGAAGTCGCCGGCGGTGCCTACCTCGGTGCCGTCGATGTGGAGGCGTACGCCGAATTTCCAGTAGCCATCGTTGTAGGTCTCGAGTCGGATCTCGCTGGCACCGCTCGGGACGATCCCGCCCGACACGGTTCGCATCCGGCCAAAGTCGTTCGAGCAGAACACCAGCTCGTCTGCCTCGATCCACATCGAGTAGCCGCCACCTTGGTCGCCGTGGGCGATAAGTACGCCCTCGTCGCCTGGGCTGAAGTCGAGGCTGACCGTTGCGGTCCATTCCCGAAGGCCTACCAACACGCCGGCCCGCCAGTGTTCGAGCGATGGCGTACCCGGGTAGATGGTGAGCGGTTCCCGGAACGCATCATCGCTGGCCGGGCGCTGGCTCATCATGAGCCACGAACCTTCGTCGAGCGGCTTCACTTGGAAACGGTTGGCTGCGTCATCCCAAGCTTGTTGCAACTCGGCGAGTTTCTCGGGGTGTTCCGCCGCCAGGTCATGGGCTTGCGATGGGTCGGCTTTAATGTCGAAGAGCTCCCACTTCTCGTCGCTGAAGTTGGTCTGGGGCAGATGGTCGGTAACCGCTTCCCAACCGTCGCGGTACAGGCTGCGGCTTCCGGCAAGCTCGTAGTACTGCTCGGTGTGGCGAGTCGGCGCATCTGCATCGTGGAGGGTGGGAGCGAAGCTTTCGCCGGCTAGCGGTTTCATTACCCGCCCATTGCGCACGCCTGGCCGTTCGACGCCGATGAGATCAAACAGGGTGGGCATGACATCGGTGATGTGGGTGTACTGATCGCGAAGTCCGCCGGCATCAGCGATGTGTTCGGGCCAACGCATGACCATCGGAACCTGGTGGCCGCCGGCATGAGTGGCCTTCTTGTAGAGACGCAACGGCGTGTTGCAGGCCATGGCCCAACCTCGTGGGTAGTGGGGGAGGGTGCGCGGCCCTCCGATGAGGTCGAGCACGTCGTGGTCGCGCTGCACGTCGTAGACCATCCGTGGCGGGAGTACCTCGTAGTACTGGGTACTGCCTTGCTCCTCGCCCTCGCGAGAAGCGCCATTGTCGCTGGTGAACAAGATGATGGTGTTGTCGAGTTCGCCCAACTGCTCGATGGCCGCCAGGAGCCGCCCGGTGCTTTGGTCGACGCTGTCGACCATGGCGGCGTACACCTCCATGTACCGGGCGTACACCTCACGCTGGGTGTCGCTGAGGTCGTCCCAGGCTTCGACGTGCTGGCCCTCTTCGTAGTTGCGCGGTGGCAGATCGGCTTGAGGGAGAATGCCGAGTTCCTTCTGCCGGGCGAACCGGGTTTCGCGCAGTGCATCCCAGCCTTTGTCGTACATGCCCTTGAACCTGGCGATGTCGTCGGCCTTTGCGTGTAACGGCGCGTGCACGGCGGGGTGGGCCATATAGAGGAAGAACGGCTTGGCCGGGTTGGCCGCCTTGGTGTTGCGGATCATCTCGATCGCGCGGTCGGTGAGATCGTCGGTGAGGTAGTAGTCGTCGGGGTACTGGTCGATGTTGACCATGCTGTTGCCGTTGATGAGCCGGTCGGGATGCCAAAGGTTCGTGAAGCCGTTGAGGATGCCGTAGAACTCATCAAAGCCGCGCTGCACCGGCCACGAGTTCTTGTCGCCCGCAGCGTTCTTGTCTTGCACCCGGCACAGGTGCCATTTGCCAGACATGAAGGTGCTGTAGCCGTTGTCGCGAAGCACCTCGGCCAAGGTGGCGCAGTTGCGGGTGAGCTCCATCGCGTACCCGGGGAAACCGGGGTCGGCTTCGGCGACAAATCCCATGCCGGCATCATGGGCGTTGAGGCCGGTGAGCAGCGATGCCCGAGTCGGTGAGCACATGGGATTCACGTGGAAGTTGGTGTACCGGACCCCCTCGGCCGCGATCTTGTCGATGTGGGGCGTGGGTATCTCAGAGCCGTAACAGCCGAGGTCGGAGAACCCCATATCGTCGGCCATGATGACCACGATGTTCGGAGCGTTGGTCGGTGCCGTTGGTCGGTCCGGCCAATCCGGGGTCGACCGCGCGACCGTTGTGGCGATCTCTCCATCGAAGCCCGCGTAGGGTGCGGTTTCGTCAATTGGGTGCTCTTGGCTGGTGTTACTCACGATTCGAACCGTAATCAAGACCTGACAGGGCGTCAGATTTTGTGCGAAGGTCGCGTCTATGAGCAGCACGAATGACAATGTTGATCTCCTCAATCCCGACCTGTTTCAAAGCGGCGAGCACCATGCCGTGTTTACGAAACTTCGCAGCGAGGGGCCGATGCACTGGCACGAGCATCCGGATGGGAAGGGCTTCTGGAGCGTCGTCGGCCACGCAGCGCTGACCGAGATCAATCGCGACACCGAACGGTTCTCGAGCGAGACCGGCGGAATTTCAATCGCCAACCACCACGAAGAAGAAGGCGGCGAAGGGGTGGATCAGCGTGGCCTCAACATGCTCTACACCGATCCGCCGAAACACACGCGTTATCGCCGGCTGGTGTCGAAGGGCTTTACGCCGCGAATGATTGGGCTGCTCGAGCAATACCTCACCCATCGCAGCATCATGATCGTCGACAATGTGATCGAGCGCGGCGAATGCGACTTCGTTGACGACCTCGCTGCCGAACTTCCGCTCCAGGCCATCGCCGAGATCATGGGCGTGCCACAAGAGGATCGCAAGCTGTTGTTCGACTGGACCAACACGATGATCGGGATGGACGACCCCGACTACGATGGCGACCCTCGTGCGGCCGCAATGTCGATGTACGCCTACTCGAATGATTTGGCGAAGAAACGGGCGGTCGATCCACAGGACGACATCATCACGAAGCTCATCAACGCCGAAATCGAAGGCGATCGGCTCAACGAGTTCGAGATCGACATGTTCATGTTGCTGCTATCAGTAGCTGGCAACGAGACCACTCGTACCGCAACGACACACGGCATGATGGCGCTACTTGCTCATCCCGAGCAGCTTGCGCTGCTGGTGAGCGACTTCGACAAGTACATGCCAACCGCGGTCGACGAGATCGTCCGTTGGGCGACCCCCGTTATGCACTTCCGTCGCACTGCCACCGTCGATACCGAGGTTGCTGGAGCCAAGATCAAGGCCGGCGACCGCATTGTCATGTGGCATGTTTCGGCTAACCGCGATGAGACGGTGTGGGACGATCCCTTCACCTTCGACATCACGCGCGAGGACAACCCACACATCGGCTTTGGAGCTGGCGGTGCGCACTATTGTCTCGGTGCGAACCTGGCCCGTATGGAACTGAAGCTGATCTTTACCGAGATCCTGAGCCGGATTCCCGATCTTGCGATGGCAGGTGAACCCGAAATTCTGCGGTCAAACTTCATCGCTGGCGTCAAGTCGATGCCGGTCACCTACACCCCGGGCGCCAAGGTGAACCCCGAGCCGTACACCAAAAAGCCTGGCGAGATCATCAACCAGTAGATCGGTCGGACTCCATGGACGAATTATTCGAAGCCCCAGCGATGGCCATCATCTTGAGTGATATCGACGGGCTGCGAGACATCCTTGCCGAAGACCCCAGTTGGGCGACTCGCACGTCATCGTGCGGGCATCCCACGTTGCTTCAGCTCATCGCCTGCGAGTCCCACAACATCGAAGATGCGGTCGGTTCGGCCAAACTGCTGCTGGATGCCGGGGCGGACACGCAGGGGCCACTGGTCTCTGCTGCCGGGTGCAACGCGCCGGATGTTCTCGAGTTGATTCTCGACAGCGGGGTGGCAGTCGATGGTCACGAACTCTGGACCCCGCTCGACGAGGCGCTCTATTGGTGCAACTCCGACATAGCGGCTCTGCTGTTGAAACGGGGCGCAACCGTTCGGGCCCTCAGCACGGCTGCTGGCTTGGGTGACACGGACGAGATGGCACGGTTCTTCGGATCCGACGGCACGCTGCTGCCCGAAGCTGGCCCAATAGCGTCGCCGTTTGCCGACACCGTTGCTGCCGACATGGCCAACGATCCTGCCGCCATCGTCAACCACGCCTTCGTGATGGCGGTGAACGCTGGGCATCTCGAAGCGGCGCAGTGGTTGCTCGCCAAGGGCGCCGAGGTGAATGCCAAACCTCCCGGCTACCACTGGAAAGGCACCGCACTACATGCTGCGTGCTGGCGAGGCCAGGCACCATTGGTTCAGTGGTTAATGAACGCTGGCGCAGACCCGACGATTCATGACGGTCTGGCCGACAGCGACGCGGCCGGCTGGGCCAACCACCATGGTCACCCAGAACTCGTTGCAATCCTCGAAGCTAAGTAGCTCGACTACTCGGTGATGCCGAAGTTGTGGAGGCTCCAGCCTTTGATGGCGTTGCCTCGCATGAGCTTGTAGATCTCTTCGTCGTTGAGACCAGCGTTGGTGACGATCTTCTCCGCCACTGCTTTGGTGTGCGGGAAGGTGGTGTCGGCGTGGGGGTAGTCCACCTCGAAGCAGATCTGATCCATGCCGATGAGGTCGCGGTTTCGTAGGCCAACCTCGTCGTCGAAGATACAGCCCCAGATATGGCCAGGGATGTAGCTCGACGGACGGTTCTCGAGCTGGACACCAAAGTCGCTGGTGTTGTCGCGTTCTTCCCAGAGTTTGTCCATGCGTTCGATGACGTACGGCATCCAGCCAACCTGGCCTTCGGCGTAGGCGATGCGGAGCTTGGGGAAGCGGTCGAACACACCCGAGAGGATGTAGTCGCAGAACGAGCCCATGGCGTTGCTGAAGGTGATGGTGGAGCTCACGGCGAACGGAGCGTCCGGTGAGGTCGACGGCATCTTCGAGCTCGAGCCGATGTGCATGTTGAGGATGGTGTCGGTCTCTTCGCAGGCCCGGAAGAACGGGTCCCAGTGGCGGTCAGCTGCATGGACCGACGGAAGACCGAGCGGGTGTGGGTTCTCCGAGAAGGCAACGGCGCGGCTGCCCTTATCGGCGCAGCGCCAAACCTCGGCGGCGGCGAGTGCTGGGTCCCACAGCGGAACGATGGTCATCGGGATGAGGCGGCCTTTGCCGTCGCCCTGACACCACTCGTCGATCATCCAGTCGTTGTAGGCCTGGACGCAGAGGAGAGCGAGTTCTTTGTCTTCGCGTTCGAGAAACGCCTGGCCGCAGAACCGGGGGAGGATGTTGGGAAAGCAGACCGAGGCTTCCATGTGGTTCGCGTCCATGTCCTTGAGTCGCTCGGACTGGATCCAGGCGCCGGGACGG
>CALGZB010000043.1 GCA_937934655.1 uncultured Acidimicrobiales bacterium
CGCAGGCGTGGTGTATGGCTGGGTTTTCGCGGCGCACCAAGTTGGAGCTGCTGGTGCTGCGTGGGCTGCCGGGGCCGCCCGCGACGGCTTGGGCGATTACAACCTGGCGTTCATGTCGTCGGGGCTTATCGCTATCGCTGCAGGCGTTGCCGCCACGATGATTCGCCAGCCGCAGGATCTCACGGCTGTCGAACCTGCATAAATCTTGGGTAGATCGGTGTCAGCTACAACAGCCGCCCGAAACGTCAACGGGCTGGGCATCGCCAGAGGCCGGTGGACTGGCTGCCACAAGAATCGGCTGCTGAAGCCACCACCGCATGGCGTCAGTGACCAGGTCTGGCTCGTCGTGATGGGCCCAATGCCCGGCACCGGGGATCGTTAGAAGCGTCAGCAGCTGGCCCACGTGATCCCACGTGTTATTGAGACTAGATGCGAGCAGCGCTCGATCCTCGAGCCCATGGAACTGAAGCACCGGTACCCGAATCAGCGAACCCTGGCTGGGCATGGCTCTCTCGGTCGGTCGCTGCCGGTAGTAGTTCATCATTGCCTTTGGGCTCGAGCGTCCGAACGCCTCGACATACACTTCGTGGTCTTCTTCGGTTCGAGCCACTCCGGCGGCGAGAACCTCGGGGTCGAGTCGATCCTCGGATCCCGGTGCAGCGAAATCAGCCATATAGGTGAAGGCATCACGCTGGGGCGAGCCGTCTCGTTCCATCGCAGCCGCAATTGCTGCCGGATGAGGCGTGTTGACCACGACCAGTCGCTCCACCAACTCGCTTCGTTGCTGAGCGAACCGCCACGCTACTGCTCCACCCCAATCATGGCCCACAATCACAGCCGACCGCCGGCCTTCAGCATCGATAACCGCTTCGACATCAGCGATGAGGTGCACCATCGCGTAGCTATCGACGTCTTCGGGGGCATCGCTGAGGTTGTAGCCGCGGGTGTCCATGGCCGCAACGGCGTAGGAATCGATCAGCCCCGAAATCTGATGACGCCATGAGTACCAGAAGTCGGGGAACCCGTGGATGAACACGATCAGTGGCCCAGCGCCGCCCGCCATGTAGTGGATTCGGGTTCCGTCGTTGTCGGCGTAGCGACTCTCGAGGTCAGGCAAAAGAATCATTGTTGCGCCCCTTTCAGAACGGAGCCTAAGGATTGGTCGGTCGGTGGTTTAAGGCGAGAGCGCAGCACACGAACCATCAAGATGAGCAGGGGTAGCTCGATCACAGGGCCTACGACTACCGCAAGAGCAACAAGCGGACTGGCGAAGGCCGTGGCCGCTATTGCCAGCGATGCTTCGGAGTTGCGCGAGGTAGCGGTGAAAGCAAGCAACGCTGTTTGGTCGTAGGGCAGCCGCCCAAAATGGCCGGCGACCAGGGCGAGAACAAACGCGACGACGAAGAACACCAGGAGCGGCGCCATTAGCCGAGCAACCACACTCGGGTTGTCGAAGAGTGTGTCGGCTTCTGAGGCAAACATCGACACGATGACGACGCCTAAGGCGACGGTTTTGAGGTGAGCCCTAGCAATGACGCGGTGCACTGAATCCATTCCACTCAACCGAACAGCGACGACCCTTCTTGTGAGAGCTGCCGCAGCGGCGGGAAGCACCAGATAGATGAGCACACTCTGGGTGATTCCCCGAAGGTCGATGGTGGAAGTCTGTCCCTCGAATAGCAGAAGATAAACGGGTAAGAGCACCACCTGGAGGACCAGGTTGACTGCCAACAAGCTCACGCCGAGTCCGACATCGCCGCCGGCAAGTTCGGTGAATATCAGATACCAGCCGATGCACGGAGTGAGGAGAAACAGCAGCAGCCCAACACGAAGATCGGGGTGATCGCCCAAGAACAAACGGCCAAGCATCCAAGCCACAAGCGGGTTCAACGCAAAATTTAGGCCTATGGCAATCGCCAAGAAGCGACGCTCGCCAAAGGCCTCAGCCACCCGCCGGGTGTCGATGCTCAACATGACCAGGTAGAGCAGAACAAAGACACCGATGGGCACAAGCGCATTGAGCGAGGTGGCTGTCGATGGAGCGAGCTTTGCGAACCCCAACCCGACACCTATCGACCCCAGCAGCATGAGCGGCTGACGTCGGTCGGCCTTACTCAACCCGGCGTCGCTCGACGAAGCCAAAGGGGGCGAGGATGTCCCGCGCTTCGTAGTTCTATCGGTCGCCACTTACGATGTCTCGCTCGTGGCGACTGGCATTCCGACATCGCGCCACCCGGCGACCCCGTCGACGAAGCGCCCAACGTTCGTGTAGCCGGCCTCGACCAACTGGGTCCCGATGAACTCGGCGCCCAGGCAGTCACTATCGGTGCAGTACAAAAGAACCCGGCGGTTGAGATCGCCGATCGCCTCGGCAGCCTGCGCGGCCACATTTTCAAGACCGAAATTCAGAGCGCCCTCGATATGGGCTTCTTCGAACCCACCATTTCCCTGAGCATCGATGATGACAACATCAGGGTTATCGAGGCCCTCCCGGAGCTCGTCGAGATCGATGGGCGGCAATGTCTTGTGAAGTGGCGTGCCACCGGACGGGCTTGCGCCAAAGCCTTCGGTTTCGGCAACGACGGTGTAGAGCTCCCACAGCACGCCATCGGAATCCTGGGTCCAGGCCTTTTCCTGCGTGGCGAAGCAACACGTGTGCGGGTCATCGACCTGCACGGGAAGGCCGGCTTCGGCGGCTCGCTCGGTTTCGGTGGCGACCTCCTCGGACGTTTCGAACTCGATGCCCACATGGTTGATCGAGCCGGGCACCCCCTCGTCTTCGATCACGATCAGTTTCATTGGCGGATCCGCCACGATGAAGTTGGCGTAGCCGGGACGGTGTTTGACCGGTTCGACGCCAAAGAGTTTGGTGTAAAACTCGACCGATGCTTCGACATCGGCGACGTTGAGCGACATTTGGAACCTCGACATTTGTGCAACCTTTAGGTAGACTAAACGACTATTACATAGAACCATGTACTAAAGGATTACCAGTGTCAAGTACTTCTCCCGATGTCATCCCTCCCTCGTTGGCACAGCGCGAACTTCTCGACGACCAAGAGGCCGACAAGCTGGCCGCGCTTTTCAGCGCGCTCGCCAACACCACACGGCTACGGATCCTGCACGCCATCGCTCGATCGGAGGAGGCCTCGGTTACCGCCATCGCCGAAGAGGTCGGCGCAAGCACGCAGAGCGTGTCGAACCATCTCCAACGGCTCGCCGACCAAGGGTTCCTGGCAACCCGCCGAGACGGCAACCGGATCTACTACCGGGTCATCGACCCCTGCGTCGGCGGCGTCATGGAGCTGGGCCTATGCCTCCTCGGCTACAACCCCGCCTGCTAACCAAATCCCCCCGAAACTTTCGCGTTTAACCACCTACGAGGGGGCTATGCGCGAAAATTTCGGGGTAGTAGGGCTGCTGGTAGGTCGACTTCGCGGGCTCTTAGCCATTCGCCGAGGGCCTTGGCTTGGGCGTCTTGGCGGGTCGATGCCGCAACGCCTTCGTCGAGCAAACCATGCACCACGAAGTTGAGTGAGCGGAGGGCCGGGAACCGGTACCGGTCGACCGTCAGATCGCTCACTTCGGG
>CALGZB010000044.1 GCA_937934655.1 uncultured Acidimicrobiales bacterium
TCGGTACCCGAAAGAATTCGGTGTCACCGATGTCGAGAACTCGCCGGTTGTAGCCGATCCTCTCCGGCTCCTCGAGATCTGTGCAACCTCTGATGGCGGCGCTGCGTTGGTGGTTTCGATCATGGAGTACGCAAAGTCACGAGGAATCAACGACCCGGTTCGGGTTGCCGGTATTTCAACGGTCGGTCCCACCTACCCCAACGCGGTTGTCGATATGCCGTACCTGGCGTCGGACTCCTGGAACGCTGCGGGCGATTCTGAACACACCTTCAAGCGCGACATTGCGCAGAAGGCATATGACGAAGCTGGCGTTGGCGCATCCGATCTCGACTTCGCTGAGGTGTATGACCTCAGCTCTGCCTACGAGCTCGATTGGTACGAATACCTCGACCTGTGTGCCGAAGGCGAAGCAACCAAACTCCTCCACGCTGGTGATACCTCGGTCGGTGGGCGTATCCCGGTGAACCCATCGGGCGGCCTCGGTGCCTTCGGCGAAGCCATCCCCGCCCAAGCAATCGCGCAGGTTTGCGAGCTCACTTGGCAGCTCCGTGGGCAAGCCGGTGGCCGTCAGGTCGACGGCGCAAAGGTTGGATTGTCGATCAACTACGGCATGTTCGGACATGGCAGTTCGGTGATCTGTAAGAAGTCATAACTTGTGGTTTTTGCCACATTCTGTGCGAATTCAACCAAATTAAATGGTGTCAGTTTTCCCTTCGATCGCTGCAAATCAGCCAATGTTCGTG
Organism: uncultured Acidimicrobiales bacterium; assembly: GCA_937934655.1. GTDB lineage: Bacteria > Actinomycetota > Acidimicrobiia > Acidimicrobiales > SHLQ01 > CALLQB01. The sequence goes on from CALGZB010000044.1 coordinate 744, forward strand.
ACATTGTTCACTGTTCGGGGTCTCCTGCAGCGCATAGCGGCCTACTTCGGGGGTAGCGTGGTATTAGCTGGTACAAGATCAGCTCAGCAGTGAAGAGAGAATGCAATGGCAGAAAACGGAACAGTAAAGTTCTTTAACGCAGAGAAGGGCTTCGGCTTTATCTCACGTGAAGGTCAGGACGATGTATTCGTCCACTTTTCCAACATCCAGGGGGACGGTTACAAGACCCTCGACGAAGGTCAGCAGGTTGAGTTCGACGTAGCTCCCGGACGTAAGGGCGAAGAAGCTCAGAACGTTCGTCCACTCTGATTCTTTGCTTCATCCATTAGGATGGGGCTGTTAGAAAATTTCATCAAGCCGTCGGCCTTCGGGTTGGCGGCTTGTTGTGTTTTTCGGGTCACTTCATCGGTGTCCCTGCGGATGTTTTCGCGGATGGCCGACGTTGACACTACGGTTCGGTTGGTAGTCGAAAGGACGAAATGATGGACGTTGCTGAAGTTCGCACTGATCTACTTGCCGAGCAGGAGTCACTCGATGAGGTGATGGCCGGTCTCTCCGATGAGCAGTGGGCGTTGGCGACCCCGAGCCCTCGCTGGAGCGTCGCCGACCAAATCGGCCATCTGGCTTTCTTCGACCAGACCGCTTCGCAGGCAATCACCGACTCCGAGTCGTTCATGGCGGGCCTGAGCGAAACCTTCGGAGCTCTCGGCGGAGGTGCCGAGGTGTCCGATGCGTTCACGCTCGGCGACTACCGGGCGATGAGCCCCGAAGCGTTGCTTTCGGCATGGCGAGCCAACCGCCAACAACTGGCCGACGCATCGGCCACTTTGACCAACGACGATCGAATTCCCTGGTACGGCCCCTCGATGGGTTCGAAGTCGTTTCTTACCGCTCGACTTATGGAGGCCTGGGCCCATGGTCAGGATGTCCTCGACACGGTGGGCGTCGAACGCGATGCCACCGATCGGCTTCGCCACATCGCCCAACTTGGTTTCATCACTCGAAGTTGGAGCTATAACAATCGAGGACTGACGGCGCCGGAAGCCGACGTGCGGGTCGAACTGCAGGCACCTTCGGGCGATACCTGGTCGTTCGGCAGCGACGCTGCTAGCGAATCGGTTACTGGTCCAGCTGAAGACTTCTGTCTTGTCGTTACTCAGCGACGCAACATTGCCGATACCAGTCTGATCGCCGAAGGTGACGCCGCCGTCGACTGGATGGCAAAGGCCCAGGCATACGCCGGCGCGGCTACTGATGGGCCGGCCTCAAGCTCATAGAGTTGGCGGCGTGACAATCCGTCTTGGCATCAACGGCTTCGGCCGCATTGGACGTTTGGTGGTTCGGGCGTTGGCCCTCCAACCCGATCTTGTTCTTGTGCATATCAATGAACTGCATGGCGACGTAGCGACCGCTGCTCACCTGCTTGAGTTCGACTCGGTGCACGGCCGTTTCGATGGAACGGTTGAGGTCGTCGACGACTCGCTGACTATCGATGGCCAGACCGTGACCTATTCGGGCGAGGCCACCCCGGCGGCGGTCGACTGGCAGGCATCCCAAGTCGACCTGGTACTCGAGTGCAGCGGGGCGTTCCGCACCACAGACGCGCTTCAGCCATACCTCGACGGTGGAGTGTCCAAGGTCATCGTTGCGGCCCCGGTAGCCGATGTGCTCAACGTGGTTATGGGCTGCAACGACCACCTTTACGATCCTGGCTCCGATCACATCATCACAGCGGCATCGTGCACTACCAACTGTTTGGCGCCGGTGGTGAAGGTGTTGCACGAATCGATCGGTATCGAACGCGGCGCAATCACGACGATTCACGATGTCACCAATACCCAGGTGGTGGTCGACCGTCCGCACCGCGATCTGCGGCGAGCCCGTTCGGCGCTCAATTCACTTATCCCGACCACAACCGGTTCGGCGACGGCCATCACGATGATCTACCCCGAGCTTGCCGGCAAGCTCAATGGCACGGCGGTGCGGGTTCCGCTGCTCAACGCGTCGCTCACCGATGCGACCTTCTCGATGCGTCGAGATGTGACGGTCGACGAAATCAATGCACTGTTTCGTGCGGCGGCCGAGGGGCCGCTTAAAGGCATCCTCGGGTTCGAGGACCGACCATTGGTGTCGGCCGACTACACCAACGACACCCGCTCGGGAATTGTCGACGGACCTTCCACGATGGTCATCGATGATCGACTCGTCAAGGTGTTGATCTGGTACGACAACGAATACGGCTACGCCTTTCGGATGGCCGAGCTGGCCGCCAAGGTCGGCGGGTTGCTCGAGCGTTAGGCGTGGCTGCACTAAGTCGCAACTACGCGCTCGTTACCGCTGGCTACTGGGCGTTCACCATCACCGATGGTGCGCTGCGGCTGGCGGTGTTGCTGCACTTTCACGAGCTGGGGTACTCCACGGTTTCGCTCGCCTTCCTGTTCTTGCTCTACGAGGTGATGGGAATCGTCACCAACCTCATCGGTGGATGGGTTGGGTCTCGTGCGGGCCTGCACCGGGTCCTGCTTTCGGGGCTCACCCTTCAGGTCGTGGCGCTGTTGGTGCTCACGGTGCGCCAGCCTTCGTGGAGCGAGCTGGTTTCGGTGATGTTTGTGATGGGTGTGCAGGCTGTTTCGGGCGTTGCAAAGGACCTCACCAAGACGAGTTCGAAGAGCGCCGTGAAGTTCGAGGCGTCAAGTGTCGACGGCGCGCTCTTTCGTTTGGTCGCAATTCTTACCGGGTCGAAGAATGCATTGAAGGGTGTGGGCTTCTTTGTGGGCGCGGCTCTTCTGAGCCAGGTCGGATACGAGTCGGCGCTTCGGCTGATGGCGGCAGTACTGGCGGTTGTCGCCGTGGTGCTTGCCGGCTTCCTCACCGATGATCTGGGACGATCGAAGGTACGCACTCCGCTCCGGTCGGTGCTGTCGAAGTCGCCGGCGATCAACCGGCTGGCTACCGCCCGGTTCTTTCTCTTTGGCGCCCGCGACATCTGGTTCGTCGTGGCGCTGCCGGTGTTTCTCGATGAACAACTCGGCTGGAGTTTTGAGGCTATCGGGGCGTTCCTTGCCGCTTGGGTGATTGGCTACGGTGTCGTGCAGACGCTGGCACCTCGAGTGCTTGCGTTCTTTGGTTCGATCGACGAGGTGAAGTCGGCGCAGGTTTGGGCGCTGCTGCTCACGGCGGTGTCGGCCGCAATTGCTTTGATGGTGGCCGTTGACGTTGGAACCACTGTGGCGGTCGTGGGTGGACTCATCGTATTCGGGGCGGTGTTTGCGGTGAACTCGTCGCTGCACTCGTATTTGATCCTGGGTTATGCAAGCGATGAGTCGGTGGCTCTCGACGTGGGGTTCTACTACTCGGCCAATGCCGCCGGACGCCTAGCGGGGACGTTGTTGTCAGGGCTCCTCTACCTCTTGGGTGGGCTCGCCGGCGCCCTCTGGGGGTCGCTCGTCTTCGTCGCTGTGACCTGGCTTTTGTCGCTCCGGCTTGCGCCGTTGCCTTCCACAGGACGGCAAGCGCCAAATCCCCGCCTTGCCTAGGCGGCAGAAACTCTCCACACTGCTGATATGACCGCCCCCACTGTTGCTGCGCTGAGCGCTCGCCTTGCTGAGAATGAGGTCGTGCTGATCGACGGCGCGACCGGAACCGAACTTGAGCGTCGTGGGGTCGCGATGATCGAGGGCGCATGGTGCGGGGCCGGGACGCTTTCGAATCCGGCTGAGCTTCAAGCGGTGCACGAATCGCACATTGCCGCCGGTGCCCAGCTGATCACCGCCAACACCTATGCAAGTTCGCGACACATCCTGCAGCAGGGGGGATTCGACGAGGCTGATTTCGTCGCCGCCAACCGCAACGCCATCGAGGTTGCGCTGGCTGCCCGGGCAGCGTCCGGAAACGACGGCGTGGTGATTGCCGGATCGATCTCGACCACCGAGCAGGGCGGCGAACCACCTGCACCCGAGGTCGAGGCGCAGAACTATCGCGACCAAGCAAAGCTTCTTGCCGACGCTGGCGCCGAGCTTCTGATGATCGAAATGATGCGCGATGTTTCGCGAACCCTGCTCTGTATCGACGCGGCGCTCACGGTTGGGTTGCCTGTGTGGGTCGGCATGGCTTGTGTGCTCGATGAGCAGGGCGTTCCGGTGATGTGTATCTCGGGCGAACCATTGGCTGATGCTGTGGTGGCGCTCGGCGACCGACCAATCGATGTGCTTTCGATCATGCACACCGAGGTTGAAGACATCGATGCGTGCCTCGACGTGATCGAGCAACACTGGGATGGTCCCATTGGTGTCTATGCCCAGACCGGTGTTTGGGCCCCGCCGCACTGGAAGTTCATCGACGTCATCACCCCCGACGAATACACCGCGGCTTGTAAGGGTTGGGTGGAGCGAGGTGTGAGGGTGATCGGTGGATGTTGCGGTATTGGTCCCGAACATATTCACGACCTTCACCAATCGCTGCCGGTTGGGTCAGCGCAGCCGAGTAACGCCAGCTCATAGGCTCGCGATAAGTTTGGCGAATGGATACTGCGGGAATTGCTTCAGAGAAGTACGTCAGCTTTACCACCTACAAGAAGGACGGCACCGCGAAGGCGCTGCCGGTCTGGATCGCTGACCTTGGCGATGGAACCGTTGGTTTCACCACGTCATCGTCGAGCTACAAAGTGAAGCGGGCGAACAACAACAACAAGGTGCTGTTGCAGCCATGCGACTCCAAAGGCAAGCTCACGCCTGGCTCCGAGGAGGTCTCGGGCACCGCAACGGTGCACACGGGCGCCGACTTTGAACGTATCGCCGCCATCGTGAAGAAGAAGTACGGCGTGCAATACACCGCAATGGCTATCGTCGGGAAGGCTGCGAAGCTGATCGGCAAAGGCAGCGGCACCGACACCGCAATCTCCATCACCCTCGACTAGTACTCCTCAACCGAGGTCAGCCCTCGGGTTCGTGGAGACGCCTAGTGACGATGGCGTGCCACATCGTGGTTAGCCATGTAATGCTCGGCGAGCGGGTCGCCGCCGAAGTCTTGTGACATGTCTCGCCACACGGCGTGGAGGTGGTTGGCGTCGCGGGCGGTGTTGTCGTACTCGATAAGAAGATCGCCGCCCTGAATGCGGTAGTAGTGCGGTTGGCCAGGTTCCGTGCCGCCGGCCCACACGAAATGCAGCTGGTCGAACGCCTCGTTGACCTTGGTTACCTGAGCATCGGCGAGATCATCGTGCAGTCGACCGATATAGACACCGAGCACTGCTCGGAGGATCTCTTGCTGATCGGTTGAAAGGGCGGCTGCTGCTACGCCTTTGGGTCGGGTGGTCAGGGCGAGAGCGTCGAGATGCTCGTCGGTGAAGCCCATCTGCTCTTCGGTAGTCCGGTGCATTTCGGCGAGCGCTTTATCGAGTTTGGTGTCGAATCGGCCCCGCCATACCTCGGGCAACGTGAGAGCCTTATCGCCATCGGAAATGCGAGTGCGGTTGGCGCCGACGATGTCGAGTGGCGCCACGTCGGAGATTAGGGCAGTGCCGAGTTGCGTAACGCTGAGTGAGCGCACCAACTCTCGGCCGTAGTCTTCGGCGCTGCCGAGCGGCCGGTCGAAATGGGGCCCAAGCAGCGGGGCGCTGGCGGGGTCGGCGCCAAAGAAGCAGGGAGTGGTGGCGATGACTTCGCCGGCCACGACAGCGAAGTGCAGGGAGATATGGTGGCCGCCGAATCGCCAGCTCCAGGTGGTATCCATGGATGGCGTACCGAAGATCGAGACGTAGTAGAGCGTCGGGTCGCGGCCCCGGTCTCGGGTGAACCCGGCAGTGAACCCTTCGGCGTAGTCGAGCAGGTTCTCCCGGCCGATGATGTTCGAGAGTGTGACGTACCCGGGCGTGGAAAGCGCAGTTGCGATGAGTTGGTGCGTGAGCCGATGCTGGGCTGAACCCATATGCGCCAGCGGAAGACCACCGTGATCGGTGGGCGTATAGAACCAGAGCGTCCGCTCATCGTTTGACGGGAACGGCCAGCAGGCAGCTTCGCGCTGGTCGGCCGAGAAGCTCTCGATGAGAGCGGACGCCGCCGTCACCATATTCTGAGCGACTGAGGTGGTCATGTCGGAGTAGTCCTTGTTTCCTCGGGCGGAGGTTTCTTCGTGCGGTGATCGGTGCGGGGTTGCGGCTAGTCGCCTGGTTTGTGGAGACCGAAGATGAATTCGGGGTCACCAGGTGTCCAGCTGTTCTCGACTTGTGATCGTACGCCGATTCGCCGGGTTCGTTCTTGAAGGTCACGGCCGAGGGCAAGCTGCGCCGGCTCCCAGAGGGCGAGTGCCTCGTCGATCCCCGCATCACCATCGGCAGTGGCGTCGAGCGCTGCGGCGAGGCTCCATCCGTCGTCAGCTGCTTTGGCGGTGCCAGCGGCAGCATGCGGTCGCGCAGCAAAGGCGGCATCGCCCATGATGGCGACCCGGCCGAAGACCATTTGGTCGACATCGATGTCGTAGATCACCTGAACAAACAGTTCCTTAGTGGCCTCGACGACGGCGGCGATTTGTGGGGGCAGACGGGCCGCTGCGGTTGCGCGAGCTTCGGCTACATGATGGCTGGCCATGGCACCTGGTGGTACCGAAAGCTCTCGCTCGACGCCGGTCTGGTCGGTGAGGAGATCGGTGAGTTCCCCGCCTTCGAGGTAGTTGCGGTACCAGACGAAGTTGATGAGCCGACCGCCCACGGCAACCGACCCCTCATTGTCGGGTATCGGGTACACGAGGATATGGCTATTGGCGTAGACGTAGTACGTGATTGCGTCGCCAAGCTGGCTGGCGATGTCGGGATCGAGTTGACTCTCGGGCACCATGCCCCGCCACGCCACGTAGCCGGCGTAGGACGGAACGGCCTTTGGCTGAAGACGGCTACGAACCATCGAGCCGATGCCGTCGGCAGCGACGAGGAGATCGCCTTCCCAGGTTTCGCCGTTACCAAACGATGCGGTGACACCCGAAGCGTGCGACGCGAAGTCGACGAGTTCGTGGCCCAGTCGGTATCGCTCGGACAGGTCGCCCGATGATCCGTAGGCGTCGAGGAGCTTCCGGTACACGGTGTTCCACGAGCTGAACAGATAGGAGTGCTGGCTGTTGTGGGCCGTACTCCCATCGCGGTTGAGGTAGCGGATGTTGTCGGTCTCGATGCTGATTGTCGAGACGTCGAGTCCTGCCTGCTCGGCCAGGTATCGGTACGTGGCGCGCAGGAACCCGATGCCGGCACCACGTTGTTCGAGTTCTCGGGAAGAGCGCTCGAACACGGTGACATCGTGGCCGGCGTCGCGCAGAAGGCACGCCGTCGTGAGCCCGCCGAGCGAGCCCCCGACGACGCCGATTCGTTTGGTCATGAAGTCCTGTTGCAGCGTGGCTAGCCCGGGACGCCGAAGGTGGCGATCTTGTCGACGCGGCACTCAAAGAGCACCCGCCGCTCGGTACCGCTCGGATCGCGGAGGCCGTACTCGTCGCCTTCGCCGATGTACTTCTGCCAGATGCGGTTGACCTGCTCGGTGACCCAGGCTCCTTCATCGGGGTCGTCTTCGCTGATTTCGCGATCGACGGTGACCTTGATGCTCATCCAGTGGTACATGTTCTCGGGATTCATGATGAGGATCGACACCTGTGGGTTGTTGCGGATCCACTGCGTCTTCTTGCGCTGCCCGGCAACGTTGATGAGTACTTTGTCGCCTTCGTAGTCGAACCACATCGGCGTGAGGTTTGGCCGACCGTCACCGCCCATTACGGCCATGACACAAGCCAGTGGCTTGTCCATAAGTTGCTTGTAGGTGGGGTCGAGATCGCTGATCGAGGTGATTTCGTCTTTGGACCCAACGGAGAACTGGTTGTCCTTTAGGCCTTCTGAGACATCGATGAATTTCGCAACGGTAACCATGTGACTCCTCGGTTTTCTTTGAGACTGACGACGCCGTCCTTGGGCGTGTTTGCCACCCTACGTTGGGCCTGAAGGAGGTGCCACTCGTCACAGTCCCGAATTGGTTCCTGGGGAACGTAGGCTTGGCCGGTGGCATCCCTGCGGTTCGTGACCCATCCTCAGATTCGGTTGTCGGCAGACATCCCGGTGCCGCGTTGGGGTTTGAGTGACCAGGGTCGAGGCAGAGCCGAGGCGATGTGCGCGCAGCCATGGCTGGCGACGACGAATCGTTTGGTTTCCAGCGCCGAGACCAAGGCGCTCGAGACAGCCGCAATCATCGCTGCGGCCACGGGGCTCACCATCGAAGTGCGGCCTGACACTCACGAGAACGATCGATCGGCAACCGGCTTCGTTCCTCCCGGCCGGTTCGAAGAACTTGCCGACGCGTTCTTCGCTGAACCCGATGTCTCGGTTGAGGGCTGGGAGACGGCGAGCGATGCGCAACGACGAATCGTGTCGGCCACCTCCGACCTGTTCCGAGAAGACAGCGCAGGCGATGTTCTGATTATCGGGCATGGAGGCGTTGGCACCTTGCTGTTGTGTCACCTGCTCGGCGTGCCGATTAGTCGCGAACTCGATCAGAGTGGCGCGCCCGCAGCGCCGGGCGGCGGTAACTACTGGACCTACGATCTCTCGGGCGTTCACATGATTCATCGTTGGCGGCCAATTGACGCGATCGAGTACTGATCGGCCCTCGTTACTGAGCGTGATTGTCGAGGAACTCGCGGGTGAGTTCGACGAACTCGGCCGGGCGTTCTTCGTGAACGAAGAGTTTGGCCTTGGGTATCGACTCGAAGGTGGTGGGCCCACCGAACTGCTCAGCCATTCTTCGAGCCTCTGGTGCCGGGAAGAACGGGTCGTCCTCTCCCCAAATCAACAGCGTCGGCATGGTCAGGCGTCGGTGTACCCCTCGAAGGCTGTCGATCACGTCGGTATCGAAGTCGCGCACCAAGGCGAGTTGGCTTTCGGAGGTGTCGTCGTTGGACAAGAAGTCGCCCATCATCGTGATGAATCGTTCGCTCACGTTACTGATGTCGTGGAACGAGCCGCCGAGTCCTAGCGGGGAAGTTGCCAGCACGCCATTGCCGAGTAGTTGCTTGAGGGGAGCATTGTCGCCGGTGGGGAGGTTCGCGAGCATCACGAAGAGGGCGAACTGCCAGGAGTGGTGATCTGGAATTTCGGAACCAGATAGGACCAAGGACGCGATCTGGTCGGGTCGTTCCGCAGCGGCGAGTCGAGCGAATACCCCGCCGCTGTTGTTGGCCACCAGGCTCAATCGGTCGAGGCCAAGGTGGTCGATGACCCGGCCAACCGATTCGGCGTAGCCGGTGAGGGTGGTTGGTGTGTCCTTGGTGGCTTTGGATTTCCCTGCCCCAGGCAGGTCGATGAGATGGCAGCGGTAGCCGTCGAGACCGCCGACGATCTCCCGCCAGGTTTCGCTATGGAGCGGCCATCCATGAATGAACAGCACGTCGGGGCCAGTGCCCACGCATTCGTACGCCACCTGCGAGTGGCCGATATCGATGAAGGTGTTGGTTGTCATGTGGTGAACGTAAGACGGCGCTCCCGGGCCGGCGATTACCCGTTCGGGTAGGTGCCTGACTGATCGGGCCAGCCCTACGATGCACCCGTGGCATCACCCGAGTGGCGAAGAGACAACTCACGATCCGACCGCGTCTTCGCCGCCCACCTCAAATATTGGCGCGGCGCACGCGGCATGAGTCAACTCGATCTGGCGTTGGCTGCCGAGGTGTCTTCTCGGCATATCAGTTTTCTTGAGACCGGCCGCTCGCAACCGAGTGTTGAGATGGTGCTGTATCTGGCCGAGACGCTCGACGTACCCCTGCGCGAACGAAATGACCTCCTGCGCGCCGCCGGGTTTGAAGCTCACTATGCCGAGCCAACCGTCGACGATGTTCTCGACGGAAGCCTTGGACTGGCGCTCGAAGCAATGCTCGAACACCACGAACCCTTCCCGCTCATTGTGGTTGATCGCCTCTACCGGGTGGTTCGGACGAATCGAGCGGCAGCCCGGTTGTTCGAACTCGTTGGTTTGAAGCTTGGTCGCAACGAAGTGAACCTGTTGAAGGTAATGTTTGCCGCTGAAGGAGCGGAGTTGATTCCCAACTGGGAAGAAGTCGCGGTCGAAGCGTTGCGCCGGCTGCAGCGTGAGCTGCTTCATCGCCCGCAGGACGAAGAGATGCAGGCACTTCTGGCGGACCTTCTGGCCACACCTGGGATCCCCGATTCATGGCGCCAACCGGACCCGGGAACGCCCAGCGACCCGCAGCTAACGCTCGAGCTGCGAGTCGGTGAGGCCACGTTGTCGTTCCTCACCACCATTACTGCCTTCAACGCTCCCAACAATGTGACCCTTGATGAGCTCCGAATCGAAAGCTGGTTCCCTCTCGACGCAGAAACAACCGATGTTTGCGATCACCTGCTTGGCGGTCGCACCCAAAAGTAAGAACGCGGGGTCAGACCCCGCGTTCTTACTTTTTGATGTCGGGCCGTTGCGCTGCCAGGAGTTCGGCTGTTGTGACGATGATGCTGAAGCGGTCGGCGAGGGCGGCCAGCTCGGCGTTATGGACAGCGCTTGCGCTGACCGCAGGCCCACCAGTGGGAGAGGGCAGATCTCGGGTGGCGGTTGCATCGGAAACGACGGTTGTCGCATAGCCAAGGTCGAGTGCGGCACGGGCGGTCGAGCTAACGCACATATGCGTCATGAAGCCGACGAGCACGATGTGTTCTGTGTCGATGGCTTGGAGCTGGTCGTGGAGATTGGTTCCGGCGAAGGCATTCGGAAGGGTCTTGGAGATGACGGCTTCGTCGCCAACCGGTTGTACCGCAGTTGAGATGCGTCCACCGGTGGCCGGATCGAACAAGCTTCCAGCGCTCCCTTGATGAGCGATATGGAGCACCGGAGCATGGTGCATCCGTGCGGCGCGCAGCAGTATCGCAATGTTGTCGATGGCGGCACCATGGTCGGGGAGCTCGAGAAGGCCGCCTGGTTCGTAGTCGACTTGGGCATCGATTACGAGCAGTGTTGTGTCCGAGAGCGCTGGTGGATCTGCCGGTAAACCTGCTGCTGATCGAAGGGTGAACGGCGGTGGCGTGTTGGTCATGGTTTCACCATGACTCATTACTCAAGGTCGTGCTAGTGGCGTATACGACGACAGTCGCGCATTATGCGCCAATGGTCCTTATCGAAACGCAGTTGCCGCACCGAGGCCGAGATACGTGCCGCCAGCCAAGAGCTCTTTCCTGCGTTGAAGCCGGGGTGAGCGGCCGAGTCTGACGCCAATCCACCCGCCGGCCAGGGCGTAGATGCCGTCGGTAATGAGGCCAAGCCCAATGAAGACGGCGCCGAGCGCTGCAACATCGGCCACCGGATGGAGTGTGTCTGGGTTGACGAACTGTGGAACGAACGACAGGAAGAAGATGGCGGTCTTTGGATTGAGCACGTTCAGCACAACACCATCGGTGAAGATGCGCCGGAGCGAGCGTTGGTCGTCGACCTGAATCGATGCATCAGCTGATCCGTTTCGGTAGGCCCGGATCGACTGAATTCCCAGCCAGAAAAGGTACCCAGCTCCGACGAACTTCACGATGGTGAAGGCCGTAGCCGAGGCGGCGAGAACGGCCGACAGTCCGATCATGGCGGCCAGGATGTGCACGACGGTGCCCACATGGATGCCGGCGACCGACACCATTCCGGCGCGTCTGCCTTGCGATGCGCTTCGAGTGAGTATGTACATCACTGCTGGGCCGGGAAGTATGAGAAGAACGAGTGTTGCGGCCGAGAAAGCGAGGATCGTGTTGGCTGACATCGACACGATCGTAGCGACAGATGCCTGACCGGTCAGTTGGATTTCGCGTGCTGGGGCTCGACGGCCTTTAGTCCTTTGGCCGCGATGCGATGACGTGAAATTGCGAGCCGAGCCAGCGGTAGGGATCGGTGCGGCTGGCGAGCTCTTCGGCTTTGAGAATCGGGTCGAGGCGACCGCCACGTGGCGGGTTGATTGTTCCGCTGATGGCATCGTTGAACACCCGGATGCCATACCACTCGTCGATCGCCAGCCCCGACGCCTTGAGATGTTCTTCCACCTCTTCGAGTCGATGGGCGGTTGCGTCGACGCCGAGTTCGTTGTGGTAGGTCGTTTCGTCAAAGGCCGCGATGGCCGACGTCCATTCGCCGCGCAGGGCCGGACGCATCGCTAACCCATGGGCGTTCTTGAATGTGATCGAAAGCAAGCCGTCGGACGCGACCCGTTCGGAGAGCGTTGCGATGGCTTGAGCGGGGTCGTCGAGATACATGAGGACGCCATGAGCACAGACCGCATCGAAGGTGCGGTCGCCGAGCAACGCATCGAGCTGGGAGATGTCGCCTGGAAGGAGCTCGGGGGAAACATCGAGTGCAAGCGCGTCCTGTTCGTAGAGAGCCAGCAGCTCCGGCGATGGATCGATGCCCGTGACGACGCAGCTCCGGTTCATCAACCGAAGGCCTTGGGTTCCTTGTCCGCAGCCCACGTCGAGCACGGTTGCCGACGGTGCGATGTGATGGTCGAGCTGTCGGCCGATGAGCTCTTGGCGAATCGTGCTTCGCAGGTTCCCAAGCTTCGCGACCCACGTGGATTCACCGGCTTCGAAACTTCCCATGGCGGCATCCTGTCACAGCGCCGGCGTTGGGGTCGGAGAAGTTACTGAAGTCCGGAGCGCTGCAGGCCCCACATCTCGGCGAAACGTCCTGGTGAGGCGAGAAGGTCTTCCTTTTTGCCTTGCTCGACCACCTTGCCTTTTTCGATCACCAGGATCTTGTCGACGTCGTTGAGCGTGGCGAGGCGGTGGGCGATGACGATTGCGGCTCGTCCTTCCCAGAGTTCGACAAGTGACTCCTGAATTCGGGCCTCGGTTTCGGAGTCGAGGGCCGAAGTTGCTTCGTCGAGGATTACCAGGTCGGACTCTTTGAGGAATGCCCGGGCGATGGCGATGCGCTGTCGTTGGCCGAGGCTCAGCTTGATGCCGCGCTCGCCCACCATGGTGTGAAACCCGTCGGGCAGGGTGTCGATGAAGTCGGCGATGTTGGCCTTCTCGGCTGCCTGGCGAATGCGCGCCGGATCGGCAGCACCGGGCTCGGCGTAGCCGATGTTGTATTCGACGGTTTCTTGAAACAGCGAGGTGTCTTGCGGAACGTAGGACTGCAGGGCGGCGAGCTCGGTTGGGCCAACGGGACGACCGTCGACCAACACCTCGCCGCTGGTGGGTTGGTAGAAGCCGAGCAGAATCTTGATGAGCGTTGACTTGCCCTCACCGCTGCGTCCCACGATGCCGAGTCGCTCGCCCAGCTGCACAGTGAAGCTGACGTCGTCGAGCACCAGGCGGTCGGGTTCATCCGGGTAGGCAAACCTCAGGTTGCGGACTTCTAGGCTTTCGAGCATCCGGCCGGCCGGACCAGCGGGCGATCCGGCAGCCGGTGTGGTTGCTCGCGGCGCAACGGTGTGTGCGTCGAGGACAGAAGTGGTTGATCCAGGAAGAGTCGTTGACGAGGCTGCCGGTGGGTCGGTCACGATGTTTCGGCCGGGAAACAGGTAGGTGTACGCCTCTCGGAACCGCGCCGACTTGTCGATCCACTCGCCGAGGTTGTGTACCACGCTCCAGTACTGGGCCGTGAAGTCGATGAGCACCGTGATCGATACCACCATCGCGATAAATGAGATGGCGCCCCGGTCGAATTGGTACCAGCTGAAGCCCATTACGGCGGCCCAAAGGAAACCGCGAATGAGGACCGATGACACCGCCCAGTAGGTGGCCAGCGAGACGCCGAACCGGACGTCGTCGGTGATCAGCCCGTCGAGCTGTCGGTTGTTGCGGTCGATCTCTTTGTGATGTGCCCGAAAGGAGAACACGTTGACGAAGTTTGCGTATGAGTCAAAGACCCGGCCGGTGTTGGTCGACGTGGTGTTGGTGAGATGTCGCTGACGAGCGTTGACCGGACCAGCGACGAGGGCGAGGATGACGCCGGCGCCGAGAAGGAATACTGCGTAGACCACGGCATTGCCTCGGGCGGTGCGCCACAGGAGGAACACGTACACGGGGATCGACGCCAGGACGGGCACAAACCCGTAGTGGGCAGCATCCCAAAGTGCATTGCTATGGGTGCGGAGGTCGTTGACGTAGCTGGCTACCTTGCCAGACGGTCGGTCGACGAAGCGCTGATACTCCTCGGACCACACGGTTTCAAAGGCCAAACGCTTGAACTCGTAGGTAAGCGGATTGATCTTGGTCGCCACGTAGTAATCGCAGATCGTCCAAAGAAGAAAGTGAACGAGGCCGGTTGCAAAAAGGAGAACTAGATATCGGCCGGCCCGGTCGGGTTCGTTGACCGACGTTGCCAGCTCAGCCAAAAAGTACGGCTGGAGCGCGGGCAGCGAAGCGGCGATCACCCGAAGCACGGTCGCGAACGTAAAACGGCCGCGACGGCGAGCGATCAGTGATCGAAGGGCGGCAAACGATAGGTCGTCTCCGCCAGCGGGGAGAGAAGCCACGGCAGCCATTCAAGAGAACTTAGTGGTCGGATCGTTTGGACCCGCTACGAGTTATTGGTTGGACATCCAGTCCTCGAGTCGCTCTGCGGTGGCGGCTCGGTACCGCGTATATCGCTGCGCATAGAGCAGGCTCCAGAGCAGGGCATAGAGCTCTCGAAGTTCGTGGTGCCACAACATCGATGGGCTTTCAGGATCCACATCGAGCAGTCGGCAAGCAGCGTCGCCGGCTGCCGGCCAGCTTCGGCGAAGGGTTGCGAGGTCCCAGGTGAGAGGTCGGAGGTTGGCGTCCTCGAAGTCGAACCACACGATCTGATTGTCGAGAAGTGCAACGTTGTTTCGATGCGCATCGCCGTGTACAAGTTGCCAGGGGTCGTCTGGTTCGGTGTCGCTGAGCTGTTGGGTCACCGCGGCGATCTTGGCGATTGCGGCAGCGTCGGTTGTTGGGCGGACGGTTTGGGTGAGGGTTGCGATCTCGGCCCAGGGTTGGCCGGGGTCCTCGCCGCAACCGTCGAGGGTTTCAGGCAGGTCAGCGAGCACCGCCGAGAGCTCAGCGAACGCAGAGCCGGCCAATTCCGCGTGTGCCGGTGAGTCGAGGTCGAGGGCAACGAGCGGCCGATGCTTGAGTAAAAGGAATTCTTGTCCGGCGAGAGCGTGGGGCCCGGGGTCGACCAGATCGGTAGGGGTGATGATGTTCATGCCGAGGGCGTCCAGCGCGGCGGAGATCGACCGTTCGCGACGTAGGTAGTTCCGGGCCGTGCCGCGCATCTCGGCGGTAAGGGTCGCCACTCGTGCGACAACGGGTGACGGGGTGAGGTGGACCACCACGTTGGCCCCGGCACCGAGCACCTGAGGGTGACGCACCTCGAGTCCGAGGCCACGAGCGGCTTCGACAAGAGGCTCAAGCACGGGCCAAGCGATGTCTTCGTCGGTCTCAAAGTGGGAGGAGTCGTTCGCAGATTCCATAAACGACTTTCGCACGGATTGAGCTTGCCAACTACGAAATTTGGGAGACGGCGCTCCTCAGGAGATCGAGAAACTCGTCGGTGTGAGGGTTCTTAGCCGTGCGCCTTGGAAGGTAGGCGTTGAGTACGCCCGCTTTCGGCATGGTGATGTTGGGAAGGCGAACAAGCGTGCCGGCGTCGAGTCGGTGTTGCACGGTCCGTTCCCAGCCAAGGGCTACGCCCTCGCCCTGCTCGGCGACATCGAGGCACACAAGGTACGAGGTGAACGTCATGTGCGGGTCGGTGGGCGGTTCGACGTCGAATGTGGCAAACAGGTCCGGCCACGCGACCCAACTGTCGTTGTCGTAGTCGACATGCAGGAGCGGCAGCTTGGCGAGGTCGGCGGGGGAGACCGATGCAGCGAGGTTGGCAGCGAACGAGGGCGAGCACACGGGGAACACGGCTTCGAAGGCGATGGCCTCAACCAGATGGGGACTGGGATTGTCCCGGCCGTATTGGAGGCCGATGTCGAACTCTTCGTTGGTGATCTCGATCGGCTCGAATGACGAGAGAACCCGGATCTTGAGGTCGGGGTACTTGCGTTGGAACGTGCTGATGAGCGGAGCGACAAGCGCCGATGAAAGCGACAGATCGGAGAAGATGGTGAGCGAGCTCGTTCCGGCGGCTCGCTGGCGGACTAGGCCGGCAGCGGATGACAGCTCGGTGAGGGTGAGGCGCACTGCGGTAGCAAGGAGTTCCGCATCAGCGGTTGGGGTTACGTCGTAGCGGTGCCGCTCGAAGAGGCTGACGCCAAGATCGTTCTCGAGCTCTCGGATCCGTCGACTGACGCTTGCCTGCGACATATGTTGCTCTTCGGCGGCTCGCGTGAAGTTGCGAAGTCGGTACGCGGCCTCGAAGGGGACGAGGGTAGCGAGCGGCGGCAGTCTCTCTCGAGCGTTAGTCATGTCAATGTTGTATGCCTGAGAGCAAAGAACACGCTTCTGAAGTTCATTTCTCAATGTTACGTTGTGAAAGAAACGTATGCCTTGCACGAGCCGTCGTTCGGAGAGATTTATGGCCACCGCCCACCCGCTCACGGACTATCAAGCCAAATCTGGACGACTCGAACCGGTCTGGACGCTTGAGATCCAAACCGTCGACGACGACGTCGATCGGATCCTCGACGCGGTGGTCGTTGTATATCCGCTGATGTACGGGCGCTACGAGCGAAGTGCGAGTGTGTCAGCGGTCGGCAGAGAGACGGCACGCCCGCCAGCTGGGTCGACAACAGCGACTCATGCTGAGGACTTTCGGCCTGGCTCGATCGAGACGTACCCGATGGTCGAAGTGAAGATTTCCATCGAACGCGACCCAGAAGTTCTCGGCAAGGTCATGGATGCGGTGCTAGCCGTTCACCACTATGAGGAGCCAGCCATCTTCGTTCGTGAAGATTGGGTAAGTCGCTCCGCCTATGACCCAACCAGCGACAATCCGAACCGTTGGTGGAATAACGGACGGGGACTCCCAGACCGGATCGAGCCATGAACCGTATTACACCCAAACAGGTCGAGTTTATCGAGGAGCAGCCGATGTTCTTCGTGGCCACCGCTGCACCGAAGGGGCGAGTGAACGTGTCGCCCAAGAGTATGGATTCCTTGCGGGTGGTCGACGAGCGGCGAGTGGTGTGGCTCAACTTGTCGGGTAGCGGCAACGAGACTGCCGCCCATGTCGAAGCCAACGGCCGGATGACGTTGATGTTCATGTCGATAACCGACAAGCCCCTAATCTTTCGAGTCTTTGGGACGGCGAAGGCAATCCACCCGCGCGACCCAGAATGGGAAGAGCTGATTGCGATGTTCCCAACTCTCGGCGGCTCACGCCAGATCTTCGATCTCACCGTCGAACACACCCGGTCATCGTGCGGAACCGGCGTCCCGATCATGACCATCGAGGCGCCACGAGCAGACGTCGAAATGGAACCCTTTTACGCTGCCATGTCCGACGACGAACTCCACGACTATTGGAGCCGCAAGAACGCAACCAGCATCGATGGCTTCCCAACAAGGATCTTCTCGTAATGAAATCACTTCACGAACTCCACCAATCCGGCACGTTTGTTTTGGTGAATGTGCACGACGTCGGCTCGGCAGCTCTGGCGGAAGCGGCGGGCGCCGAGGCGATCGGAACCACAAGCGGCGGGCATGCCTACACGATTGGTCGACCCGATGCTGTCGGAGCGATCAGCCGCGACGAGTCGATCGCCATGGCGGCCGCCATCTGCGCTGCGGTGAGTATCCCGGTCAGCATCGATGCGGAGAACGGTTGGGGGCACACGCCCGAAGAAGTTGCCGACACCATCACCGCCTTACATGAAGCAGGTGCCGCCGGCGCGAGTATCGAAGATTGGTCGGGCGACGCCGCAATTGGGTTCTACGACAAAGGACTGGCGGTCGAACGTATTGCCGCTGCTGTCGAGGCTGGCCGCAACGCCAGCCCAGGCTTCGTCGTTTGTGCGCGAGCCGACCAAGTCATGCACGAAGGGCCCGATGCGTTTGCTGGAGCACTCGAGCGGCTCCAGGCCTTTGCTGCTGCGGGTGCTGGATGCCTGTATGCCCCGGGTGTCGATGACGAGGTTCGGATTCGAACCTTGGTAACGGAAGCGGGCGGTCCAATCAACGGCTTACTCGGAATGCACGGCCCGACCTCGGTGCCCGACGCCGCCGCGTGGGGTGTACGGCGGGTGAGCTTGGGAAGCTCGCTCTATCAGGCAACCATGGCTGCTTTCACCGACATGGTCCGCGACGCCGTCGGCCCCGGCACGCTGAGCGTTGGCCCCGAGCCACTCGACTACGCCGACATCGAAGCGTTATTCACCTAAAGCCGTCGATTGAGGGATTCAGGTGTCGAAGATTGGTTCGACGACTTCGACCGTTGCGCCGGTGCGTGATCGAAGGATCTCGCCGAACTCTTCGACCGAGCTATGTCGGGAAAGCGGGACTGGCGCTCCGATGAGTACTTGATCGGTGCCTACCAGCTTGATGACCTCGGTGACCTCGTTGTCGATGTCGCCGCTTCGAACCATGATCCTGGTGGGCACATCGAGGCCGAGTTCGTTTTGAATCAGCCGGATCTGTGCGTCGAGCATCCAGCTGAGCTCCTCGGAAACCACCTTGAGCAGCGACGCATCGAGGTCACTGAAATGGTCTTCGTCCAGGATGGCCAGGTACACGAGCCCACGACCTTGATCGCTAGCTGACCGGTACGCCCGGCGCAAGGATGCGCCACGGCCAGTGCCGCCCCAGCTGACGTAGACAACATCAGCACTGGAAGAGAGGGCAGAGGGTTGATCAGTCATCGGCGTGCGCCTCGGGTTTGGCGTCGGTTTCCCAACGCTCTTCGATGAGGTCGAGGGCGGCGAGTCGGTCGTTGAATTCAACGGTGAGCTTGTGCGCCACCGATTCGGTCACGATGCCCTTGCGGGCCAGGTCGGCGACACCGGCTCGTTCAGCAACCACCGCATCGCGGCGAGCCTGCAACAACATGGCGACTTCGAGTTCGGGGTTGGCTCGGAAATGATCGCCGAGACCCTGCTTGGCCGTGTCGAGTTGGTCGTCGTACGTGCTGGTGAGCGCACTCGCCATGTCGCCGAAGAGCACGCCGCTCTCGCCAAGCCGCTCGAGCTCGGCCTTGCCAGACCGCATTGCGAAGATGCGGGCCTGCCGAGTCTGTTGCTCGGTTTCTGAAGCAGCTTGTCCCGATAGTCCGAGCTTGTTGATGACGGTGCCGATGGTCGTTCCTTGAACCAGCAGGGTGAAGAGCACGACACCGAAGGTCATCAAAAGAACGCTGTCGACCGTCTCCGAGTCGAAGTCGGCTTCGGCGAGGATGAGCGCCAGGGCTAGAGAAATCGCTCCCCGAAGACCACCCCAATACTGCACATGCCGGAAGCCCATGGGGATCTTCCGTTTGGGCTGAATTGTTTGATGGAGCGCCGCGAGTCCGTAGATGACCACGATGCGGCCGACGATGACCACCAGGATTGCCACGATGACATCGGGGATGTGTTGGCCCAATTCGGTGAGGTCGATTCGGAGACCGATGACCAAGAACACCATCGAGTTGGCGAGGAAGGCCAGAACTTCCCAGAAGTTGTCGAGGGTCATGCGAGTAGTGGGGGAGGTGTTGGTGAACCCGGAGTTACCCACGATGAGGCCAGCGGCGACGACGGCCAGGATGCCGCTGAGGTGGAAATCCTCGATACCAAAGATGTGACCGAACTCTTCGGCCACGAGGAACGAGGCGAATGCGAGGGCCAGCGTGGCGGTGGTTTCGATGAGCGGGTCATCGACCTGGGCGAGGATGACCAAGCTCACGATCGAGCCCAGAACGATGCCGACAGCCAAACCGCCGAGGCCGACGATGAAGAACTCGCCGATGGCATCGGCCAGGCCAAAGCTTGCGCCCGGCACCGCAGCAGCTAGTGCCAGGTTGAAGGCCACGATGGCAACTGCATCGTTGAAGAGACTCTCGCCTTCAACGAGCACCGAAAGCCGCTTACTCACACCCAGGCTCTTGAAGAAGGCAATGACGGCCACCGGGTCGGTAGCGCTGATGAGGGCGCCGAAGGCAACGGCGGCTAGCCAGGGAATGCCAACGATCGCCCAGATAACCCAGGCGGTAAAGAACGTCCCGAACATCGTGCCGCCGATGGCGACCAGTAGGACGGGGAAGAGGTCGGCTCGAAGCTTGGGCCACGGAATATGCAGCGTGGCTTCAAAGAGCAGCGGCGGTACGAGAAGGCCGAGGATGAGATCGGGCGAGAAGTCGACCTCGACAAAGTTGGGGAAGAACGCGAAACCGAGGCCAACCAGAACGAGCGCCACGGTGTACGGCACCTTGACCCGTTTGACCACAATGGCCATAAGAGCGGCAACCGACAGGAGCGCAATAATGTTGAGTTCCTGGTCGAGAAAAGTGCTCCCGCCCGCTTCAGCAGCGAAGACAGACATTCGAAGAAGATTCATCAGCCGCCAACCCTAGTGGTCGGCTGGTCAGGACACCTGAGTAGCATTATCGGATGCTCCAAAAGCTCACCGCCGAATTCGTGGGCACAGCCTTCTTACTGGCCGGCGTTGTGGGCTCGGGAATCATGGCCGAGAACCTCACCGACGATGTCGGCCTCCAACTCTTGCAAAACACGCTGGCCACTGCCGGCGTGCTCTTGGCACTCATCTTGGCGCTCGGCCCCGCCTCGGGCGCTCACTTCAATCCGGCGGTAACGCTCACCGAACGTCTCCTCGGTGGCATCGATACCCCGACGGCACTTGGGTATGTGGCGGCGCAGGTCGCTGGCGGGATCGTTGGCGTCATGGCCGCCAATGTGATGTTTGATCTCTCGGTCGTGAACTGGTCGACGAAGGATCGGTCGAGCGGCAATCTGGTGTTCGCCGAAGGGGTGGCCACCCTCGGGCTGCTGTTGGTGATTTATGGCGTCGTCCGCTCCGGTCGGTCCAACATGGCGGCGTTCTCGGTGTCCGGATACATCGCTGGCGCCTACTACTTCACGTCGTCCACCAGCTTCGCGAACCCGGCGGTCACCATCGCCCGAACCTTCAGCGATACGTTCGCCGGAATCGAACCAGCCTCGGCGCCGATGTTTATCGTCGCCCAGTTCGTGGCGGTTGCCGTGGGCGTGGTGCTTATCAAGGTGATCTACCCGGTCGCCAAGGCCGATCCGTCTCCCGAAGACGCCTGACCGTTTCGCATCGACGCCACCAGTGCGTCACACTCGGCGCATGGCAAAAACCACGGCACCATCAAAAGCGAAGTCGGCGTCTGCGAAGCCCACCTACCTCGGGCTGCTCAACGCCGTGTCGGTGGCCGAATCTGCGGCTGCCCCAGTGTTTGCGGCGTGGGCCGATACCACCAAAGACACGAAGCTCGAGAAGGTGCTTCGAATTGTGGCCATGCGCGAGGGCGAGCACGGCATCGCGTTCGCCAAACGAATGTTGGAGCTGGGCTACGAGGTCCGAGCCCCAGCCGACCCAGGCAACGCTGAAGCCTTGAAGTTTGTTGCTTCCTCGAAGACCGATGTCCAAAAGCTCCGGATGCTTAACTTCGCGAAGGCGCCCGGCGGCCAAGACGTGTTCGACACGATGTTCGCCGACAAAACAATCGACCCCGTGACCGGCGGGCTCCTTGGCCGCTACATCGCCGAAGAGCGCAACACCGGTTGGCTGTTATTCGGTGAGTACGAGCGCTTAGTGGCCAAAGAGAAGGCCGCAAAGAAGACCACGTCGTCGAAAAAGAGCAAGGTGTCGAAAAAGAGCAGGGCGTCAAAGAAGTAACGCCGAGCGTCACGCCCGGTCGCTGGCGAGCATGTCCATAAGAAGCCCGTCGGCAAATTCACCATCGGCTTGCCGCTCGTAGGATCTCATAGGTCCGACGGGCTGAAAGCCGACCTTCGCATAACAGGCGATTGCGGCCTCGTTATCGGCTGCCGGGTCGATAGCGATCCGATGATGCCCGTGCTGATCGAACAGATAGTCGGCCAGAGTGCGGATTGCGTCGGAGGCATAGCCGCGCCGGTGCTGGCTCGGGTCGACGTAGATGTCGATGGATGCGTGCCGATAGTCGGGGTCGGTTTCTTCGCCGAACTGGATGAGTCCCACGATTCGGCCTGCTTTGTCGATGATGGTGAACTGCTCGATGGACGAGTCGAGGAGGTCTTCTCGGAACTCTTCGACGAGGTCGTCTCCTCGCCAGCGTTGGCGCACCTCTGGAGTCGCACGGATGGCAACGAGGTCCGCCTCGTGCTCGATCGTCGTAGCCGCAAGCCGGACGACGCTGCCCATGAGTTCGGTTGATCCGCTCATCGGCACTCCGTTAGTACGTGCTGGGGGTTACGAGGGTGAGCGGGTCTTCGCCTCGTTCGATGCGATCGATGTTGTCGCCGATGACCTCGACGGCGGTGTACGGGTTGGTCTCGCCGGCAACGTGTGGGGTGAGGTTCACCTTCGAGTGCTTCCAAAGAGGTGAATCAGCGGGAAGAGGTTCGGTCTCGAAAACGTCGAGCACCGCAGCTCGCAGGTCGCCGTCGAGCGCTTTGAGCAAGGCCTCGGTGTCGACAGTGCCGCCGCGACCAGCGTTGATGAGAACCCCTGAACCGAGGGCAGTCAACTCACTAGCCCCAACCAGGTGCCGCGTGGGTTCGCTCAGCGGGAGAAGATTGACCACATAGTCCGATGCTTCGAAGAACTCGAGCAATTCGTCCGGGCCGACATAGTGGCGGCCATACGGGGTTGTCTTGGCCGAGCGACTCCAAGACACCACTGGGTAGTCGAAGTCACCCATCCGGTCGGCAACGATGGTGCCGATGGCCCCAAGCCCAAGGATGCCGACGGTCTGGTTGGGATGGCTGGGTGCAAGTTCCCAAAGCGCTTGGTCTTGTTGGGCGCGGTAGAGATCGAAGGATCGGGCGTAGTTCAGGACCCAATACACGGCGTAGGCGGCGATCTCGTTCGACATTGACGGATCGATCAGGCGAGTCACGGTGACACCCTCGGGAATCGCGTCCCAATCAACATGGTCGATGCCAGCGCTGCTGAGTAGCACTGCCTTGAGGTTGGGGTACTGGCTCAACTCGGCCCACTTGATGTTCCAACCAATGACGTATTCGATGTCGGACGCATCGACGCCCTTGCGGACGATGTCGTTGGCCGAAACCACAATGGTGCGTTCGGGAAAACGCTTTTCGAGTGCGTCGATCCACACCTCGCGCCGGCGCGGCATTCGCAGGAGAATGGTCATAGGGAAAGAGTCATAGGGAGACAGTCATAGGCAGAGAGTTATAGGGAAAGAGTCAGGAGAGTCATGAGAGACAGCGTCGATCTGGGCTAGCGGATACGGGGCTTGATGCGTTCGCCCGAAGTAAAGGCTTCTTGCCCTTGGGCGAGAGCTTCGGGGTCCATGCCGGTGGTGAGGATTGCTGGCGCCATCGAGAGTGCTTCGTTGCGGTTGAGATCGTTCGCCGCCCAGATGGCACGAAGGCTGGCCTGCACGGCAACCGGTGGCTGCGAGGCGATGGCGTTGGCCAAGATTTCGGCAGCGTCGTGGAGTTCGTCACCGGGTACAACGTCGGACACCAGTCCGATCCGGTGCGCGGTTTCGGCCGACATGCGCTCGTGGTTGCCGAGCAGCGTGAGTCGGAGGATCTCGCCAAGGGGCATGCGCTGGAGCATCTTCATTGGTTCGTACACCGCGGCCATGCCGTAGGTGACGTGCGGGTCGAAGAACGTGGCGGTGTCGCTGGCGATGATGATGTCGGCTTCGGCGATGAGATAGAACGCTCCGCCACAGCACACGCCGTTGACCGCAGCGATTACCGGCTTCCACATGTCGCAGGCTTTGGCGCCGAGGTCGTCACCAGGGTCGTCGTACATGAAGTTGTTCGACGTGCCGTAGAGCTTGCCGCCGCCCATGGCGCTCATGTCTTGGCCGCGATCGATGCCGACACAGAATGCACGGTCGCCGGCTGCGGTGAGCACTGCGACATGGACCTCGTCGATTTCCCGGAAGGCCAGCCAGGTGGCCTTCACCTCATCCTGCATCTGCTGGTTGAAGGCGTTCATGGCTTCGGGGCGGTTGAGGGTGACCCAGCCAATGTTGTTCTTGATCTCGACCGTGATTGCCTCAAAGGCCGACGGATCGAATGATTCTCCTAGTGCTCCCATGGCACATTCTCTAGCAGGTATCAGCTCAACCTGGGCAAGCTACGCGGGCCAGAGCGTCCAAACAGCGACCGTTGGTTGGGAGCCCGTGCGGATCTCGTGCCGGTCGTTGGGGTTGTTCTGCACGATGTCCCCCGTGCCGTGGGTGACGAAGGTGTCGGCGCCGCCATAGCGCCACTCGGCTTCGCCGCCCAGGATCAGGTAAACCTCTGCCGGCGGATGATCATGCTCGGGGTACACGCTGTTTGCATCGAGAATGGTGAGTCCGGCGATTACGGGACTGAGGTCAACCACCTGGTCGAGCAGGACGAGCCCGACGTGCGCTCCATCATCGTCAACCCGATGAGAGGGAACCCACGGAAGCGTGGGCGACAGGGCTCGCACGGCGTCGGTGAGCGGGTGATGGGGGAGGGTGTCGAGCGAGTTCAGGGCACCGATGCTGCTTGCGTCGTGCGGGAGTACCGTCGGCTGTGCCGCTAGCGCCGAACTGAGCTGATGCGCCCCCTCGACGGCAACCGGGTGGGTGGCATCACGCACCAGCGTCTCAGCGACGAGCTGCAAAAACGCTAGAACCTGGCCTGGTTTGTCATCCACTCCACGATCGTATGTGGCCTAGGCGTCGAACCGCACTGCTTCGCCGGTGAGTTCGTGGACGGCGACCGATGCGTGATCGGCTGAGGAGCGGGCGACGACGAGTTGGTAGGCGCCGGGTTCGACGTACCAGCCGGCCTTAGTGTTGCGTGGGCCGCCAGCGCTTGGCACGGGGCCGCCGTCGCCAACGTTGTGGAAGAACTGGTCGCCGATGTCGTAGTAGGCGAATGCCCGGCGGTCGAGCTCGATTCGTGCCGTGGCGGATTCGCCTGCCGCAAGGTGGACTTTGGCGAAACCCTTCAGCTCGCGAACCGGACGATGCACAACCGACTTCGGCGGCTCGATGTACAGCTGGACGACATCAGAGCCGGCCCGGTCGCTCGTGTTAGTCACTTCGATCTCAACGACGACTGGCGAATCGATGTCGGTGGTCGATGGGCCGGTCACAACCGGCTCAGCCCAATCGAAGGTTGCGTAGGAGAGCCCAAAGCCCAACGGGACCTCGGGCTCAATATGGCGGGCATCGAAGAACCGGTGACCAATGAACAGGCCTTCGGAATACCGAACCACGCTGTTCTCGCCCGGGTAGCTCAGGTGCGAGGCAGCATGTTCGATGCGCTTGGGGATGGCGGTGTTCATGCGTCCACCTGGGTCCACGTCACCGAGGAGAACATCGACGAGCGAGTCGCCCAGTTCTTGGCCACCGAAACCTACTGAAAGGGCGGCTGCGGGAAGGTCGAGCCAATCGAGTTGGTGAGGGCCACCGGTGTTGACCACCACGATGGTGCGAGGGTTGGCCGCCGAGACCCGGCGGATGAGTTCGGGCTGGTCGCCAGGAAGCGCAAACTGGTCGCGGTCGCGGCCTTCGGTTTCCCAGTCGTCGTTGGTGCCGACGACCACGATGGCGATGTCGGATTCTTTGGCGAGGGCTTCGGCTTCGCCGAGCAGGTCCTGTTCGACCATCGAGACGATGCCGAGGCGGCCACCGCACAGAAGCACGGCATCTTTGTTGGTGTATTCGACGACGATGGAGCGTGACACGCCGGCGACGAGCTCGACGTCGGCATCGATCTCGACGCTGGCCATGCTGAAGAACTCATCGCCGTTTTCATAGTCGCCCTCGGTGCCGTCGAGGATGACGTCGCCGTCGAGGAGGACTCGCATCCGGCCGCTCTGAACCATGCTGAATCGGTGCAGGCCATCGACGGTGGGAGTGAAGGAGCCGGACATACGGGCCGAGTACGCCCCCGATGAAACACCCGGGGCGGGTTCGCCGAAGAACACCATGCGAGCCTTGTCGGCGGGTTTCGTGAGCGCTGCCGGACCCTCGAAGTCATGGCCGGTGAAGATCTCGAGCTCCATTGGCCCGTCGAGGAGGGGGCGGGCTAGTGCCGGGACCGACCGATCGATGTCGCAGCCGAGTGCGAAGTTGACGGTTGCCGTATTGCCGAGGCGTTCGGTGATGGCATCGAGGGGGCTGGTCTGGCGGTAGGCCAGCACGGTGGCCGAGCCGCCGCCCATGACCTTTGCGTTGAGGGCGTTGGGTCCAATGACAGCAATCGAGCCAACCGAGGCGAGTGTCGTGGGGTCGAGCGGCAACAGGCCGTCGTTACGCAGCAGCACCGTGCCAGCAGCAGCGGCACGGCGAATGAGCGCACGGTCTTCGGGCCGGTCGAGGGGTTCCTCGACGGGCGAGCCCTCGGCAAGAGGCGTGTCGAGATCGTCGAGGTTTCCGGTGCGCTCGAGAACGGTGAGCATATCGACGGCCAGCTTTTGGATGTCGGCCTCATCGATCTCGCCGGCATCAAGGGCCACCCGAAGCTGGTCGCCGTAGTACTTGCCGGGACCAGGCATTTCGAGGCTTGTGCCCGCCTTGGCCGACGCTGCGGTGGAGCGCAGCGCAAACCAATCGGATACAACAAAGCCATCGAAACCCCAGTCGTCCCGCAATACCTTGGTGACCAGCCAGTGGTTCTCCGAGCAGAACTCGCCGTTGAGTCGGTTGTACCCCGACATCAACCCCCAAGCCTCGCCTTGTTTCACGGCCATCTCGAATGGCACCAGGTAGACCTCGCGCAGGGTCCGTTCGTCGATCTGCACGTCAATAGTGTTTCGCTCGTATTCCGAGTCGTTGCCGGCAAAGTGTTTGGCCGTAGTTGCCACACCCTTGGATTGCACGCCTTGGATAATCGACGCGGCGAGTGCGCCTGACAGGAGCGGGTCATCGCTCAGGCACTCGAAGTTACGGCCGCCGAGCATGTTGCGGTGAAGGTTGATGGTGGGGGCCAACAACACATGCGAACCCTTTGCCACGGACTCGTCACCGAGTAATTGGCCGAGTTCGTGCATGAGGTCGGGGTCCCAGGTGGCGCCCAAAACCGAACCGGCCGGGATGCAAGCGGTGGGAGTTCCGGTGCCCATGAGGCCGCCGCCTCGGGCGCCGTTGGGACCATCGGTGACGATGAGCGATGGGATGCCTAGGCGTTCGACCGGGCGGCTCGACCAGATGCCTTGGCCGCTGACGATGGTGGCCATTTCGTCGATGGTCATCTCGCCGATGAGTTTTTGTACTCGTTCGCTAGTCACGGTTTTGAATGTAAGCGCTTTCAGCGCTGTCGGTCACATCGTGGTCCAGGCGAACTCTTCGAAGAGGCTCTTGCTGCGCCAGCCGTCGGCGGTGCGCACGAGTTCGTGGTTGTACCAACCGCCGCAGAAGAACCGGGGTCCGTCGTCGGCGAACTGCATCGGGTTGTAGAACATCGCTCGAACGGTTGCAGTATCGCCGTTGATCTCGACCTCTTCATTCGAGATGAGATGCTGCGTCATGGAGAACATCGCCATGGTGGTATTCATCCACGCAATGACCTCCTCGACGGTGCCCTTCTCGCCGCCGGCAGCGGTGTAGTCGATGAACGCATCATCGGTAAAGCATGTGCGGTATTTGTCCCAGTCCTGTCGATCGACGGCTGCCGCATAGCGGCTGAGCAGGTCGGTTATCTCTAGGCGGTCGGCAAGCGTCTCAAGGTCCATGACCAGAAGCTATGTCGCGATGAGCCAAGCCAGCAAGAATGAGGCTCGCCGGAGCGAGCCTTAAGAGCGGTCCAGAGCGTGGCTGGCGGCACTGACCCGGTGGTATTCGAAGGGTTGCCACTTATCGGTGTCGAATGCTGGTTTGGGGTCGTCGCCAAGGATGGTGACCCGGCTGATGGCCCGGCGGCCTTCAAAGTCGTTGACTGCGTAGTGCTGGGTGCAGCGGTTGTCCCACATGCCGACGTCGCCTGCCTTCCAGCTGTAACGGCATGTGAAGGGGGTTGCGCTTGCGTGCGCGAACAGCATCGCCAGGAGCGCTTCGCTTTCGTCGCGCGAGAGTTCAACAATGCGGCGGGTGAACTGTTTGTTGACGAACAAGGACGGCTTGCCGGTTTCGGGATGGATTCGGACTACTGGGTGCACGGCCGTGACGTCGGGCTGGCCGTAGGTTGCTGCGCTGTTGATGGCGGTAAGTCCGTTGATCATCTCTTTCATTGGCTCAGCCAGCCGCTCGTAGGCGAGGTACTGGTTCGACCACATGGTGTCGCCGCCGGTATCTGGCATGTGTAGCGCGTTGAGTACCGAACAGATCGGGGGGTTGGCTTCGAAAGTGCAGTCGGTATGCCACACGTCGGCCACGAAGCCCTTTTCGGCTTCGAGCACCACGATCTCGGGATGCTCATCGTCGAACTTGGGGAGGAATTGGTGGATCTCGGCCTCGCCAAATCGTTGAGCGAATGCTCGATGGTCGTCGGGGGAGAGGTGCTGGTCGGGGAAGAAAAGGACGAGGTGTTCGAGCCATGCCTCGCGCACAGCCGCAAACGTGGCGTCGTCGAGCTCGGCGAGCTTGATCCCATGGATCTCGGCGCCAAGAGCGCCACCAATCGGGCGAATATCGAGGTCATTGAGCACAGCTGACATAGCTAAATGGTAGATCGAAGCGAGTGAATTGCAGAAGTTTCAGCGCGATTTCCAGCACAACCCGAACTCGTACAGGATCCGGTCGCCCCCACAGCCAAATCCTGTACGAGTTGCGGGGTTCAGATGGCTGGAAGGTTGGCGGGGTTTCTTCGGGCGACGAAAAAGACCGCTGAGCCAGCGAGGCTCAAGCAGCCCGCTACGGCGTAGCTGAGTTCGTAGCTCGACAAATCGTGCAGCAGGCCGAGAAGGTATGGACCGATGGCTACGCCTAACCCGAGCACGATGAGCTGCTGGAGCGCAAAGATCCGGGGGTAGTTGACCACGCCGAAGTGGTCGGCCACCACCAGCGGTTGCAACATCAGTAGGTTGCCGACCGTGCAGCCATACAGGATGGCCGTTGCGAGAAGTGTGGCCCTGCTGTCGACCTGAGAGAAGAAGAACAGCGCTACGCCCTGCACGGCAGCTAGCACGAAGGTCATCGTGATGAGCGGAACCTTGGTGGCCACCACGCCGCCGATAAGGCGGGCGATAACCGAGGTGATGGCCAGCGCCGAGATGGCGAGGGCTCCGGCCGAGTCGTCGACCCGTTCGGTTCCGAGTTTGGCGATTTGAGAGATACCGCCCACCTGCGCTGCCATGGTGAGCACGAACGCCACGGTCGCCAGCTTGAAGAAGGTGGTGCTGATGGCGTCGTCGTACAACATGCCGCTGCTACTCGTGACGTCGCCGCCGTCTTCGGCGCTAATGCCGTCGGGGGTTGTTCCTCGAGAGCGGGGAGTTGGCCACAGCGCAAGAAGGCTCACGGCCACCACGCCCAGGTAGATCACCGCTAGCCACGGAGCAGCGCCAGCCATGCCACGCGTGTCGATGAGGTTCGATGCCAAGAGGGTGATGGTGAGTCCGCCGACCGAGAGGCCGCTCGATGCCACCGACAGAGCGATCGATCGCTTTACCTGAAACCAGCGGGTTACCAACGTGGTGGCCGGCACCAGGCCGCTGAAACCAACGCCGATGGCGAATACCACGTACGACGGATACAGCGTGGTGAGCGAATCCGATCGGCCGATCAGCACGAGGCCGATGGCGGCGATGACTCCGCCTGCTGCCACAACGATGCGGATGTCTCGGCGTTCGATAAGCGGAGCGATAAGTCGGCCCGAGAGCGCGCTCACGATGAAGAAGATCGACGTTGCGAGCGAGACCGCGCCGGTCGAGAAGCCTTGTTCCTCGGTGATGGCATCGAGGTAGATGGCGAGTCCGTAAAACCCGAGTCCGGCGTTGACCATAAGGAGGACGAACACCGAGGCCACGACCCACCAGCCGTCGAAGATGCGGTTGGTTTCCGAGCTTCCCGCTGGTGTCGTGGTGGTCACCGGGTGAGCTTAGGCCCGGTATGTCCGAGGAACGAAAGTAAGAACGCCGCCCGGTAGGTTTGGCGGATGGACTGGATCGACCAACTCGAAGAACTCGCCGAGGTGTCCGAACGGGCCGCCGAGGCCGCACTCAACCTCGACGCGGCCGTCGAACATTGCCCGGAATGGAACGTGGGCGACCTGGTCGAACACCTCGCCGATGTGCAGTGGTTCTGGGCCGAAGGGGTGTCGAAGCGAATCACCGATGGCGAACTGGTGAAACGGCCACCCGACACGCCCGACGACCTTGACCCGGTGGTCTATCTGCGGACTCAGTCGGAACGCTTGGTGGCGGCGCTGTCGGCCGAAGACCTCGATGCAAACACGCCGCTATGGACATGGTTCGAGCCCGAACAACATGCTGGGTTCGTTTTACGTCGCCAAGTTCTTGAAGCCACCGTGCACGCCTGGGATATCGAAAATGCATGCACTGAGGCGTTCGCTATTGAACTCGACGTGGCCATCTTGGGCCTTGAAGAGTTCGTCGAAGTGATGGCACCAAACCTCTGGGAGGGGTCAGAGCCGTCGGTTGCGTTGTCGCTCGAACCCACCGACTCCGAGTGGACCCGAACCATCTTTGGTGAGGCGGCACCGATCGTTCGTTTGCAAGCTCCAGCATCGGATTTGTTGCTGCTTCTGTGGGGCCGAAATGAAGTCGGCGACCCACGTATCACCCAAAGCTTGGGTTGCATCGATATGACCTAGGGGGTTTCCGCAGGTGATGATGGGCAAACGAAGGCCGCGCAGGCCGACCGAGACCTCATCCACGAGCTAGGGAGAACCAGTTAATGAAGTACGCAGAAGGAAGAGGCGCCGAAGCCACCACCACCGATGTTCTCGATGGGGTGCGGATGGATGGCAAACACGTTTTGGTTACCGGTGGCACCGGCGGACTCGGCTTAGAAACCGCCCGGGCTCTCGGATCGGTCGGCGCATCGCTCACCATTACCGGTCGCGACCAAGCCAAGCTCGATGCCGCAGTGGCCACACTCTCCGAGCAAGTTTCCGGTGTTGCGGTTCGTTCCGTCATGCTCGATCTCGCCTCACTGGCCAGCGTTGCTGATGGCGCCAAGGCGATCCTTGACGGCGAATCCGT
>CALGZB010000045.1 GCA_937934655.1 uncultured Acidimicrobiales bacterium
GGTGGGCGGATCGACGATCTCTTGACCCTTGTCGTGGGCTACGCGCTCTCGGTCGCAATCTCGGTGTGGCTGCACCGTCTTATCGAGAAGCCCTTCATCAAGTGGGGTCGGAAGTTCGATACATCCCGACATCCTTCTCCAGCCCCTTCCCCAGCTCCTTCGCCTTCCGCAGCCCCAACGGCGGCTGAGGCCGCTCCCGCAGAAGCCTCGTTGCAGAGCGGCGCTTCGCCTAGTGGCTCTGGCCGCGAGTCGGAATCCATCGATACCCCGGTGCGGGTCCCAGACAGCCCCGACGATGACACGATCGATCTCCGCGATTCCGCTGGAGGAACGACCGTGGCCGCTGGCGCCTTCGTCGCAGGTCAAGCAAGCTCCGACGACGGATCTTCCAACGGCGCACCTGTACCCGATGAGCTGGCCAACGGCGGACATGCCCACGAGAGCCTTTCGTTCGCCCGGCTGCCGCCCGCCGTGGCCTGGGGAAGCGGTGCCTGGGTTGAAGCCCGCGGGAACGCCACCGTACGACGGTCGACGGCTACGTTGGCCATGGAGTCTTCGTCGGTGACCCAAGTACCGGTTCGGGCAAAAGACCGCGCTGAGTATCCAATCGGAACCGTAACGAGCCCGTCCGGCGAAACAGTGCCGGCCGACCCGTTAACGCCTGCGACCATTGAGCCAACAGTCGAGGCTCCGTCAATCATCGCTCCCACAGTTTCGGACACAACAGTTCCGGAGACAACTATTCCGGATCTAGCAGTTCCGGAGACAACTATTCCGGAGACACTGGCTCCGGATCCAAGAGTGCCGCCGTTGCAGGAGACGACCGATGCCGCACCCGCACGGGGGGCGGCGACTTGGCTCATTTTGGGTCTTCTCGGCGTTTTGTCGATTGCTGTGCTTGCGATCGCCGGTTACCTCTTGCGCCCCGAGGCTGCTCCCGAATTCACCGTGCCCACCCGAATCGATGACGTTCGAGTCGACGGCCACATCCTTGTCGATGGCAGCGGGGCATCCGTGCGTCTCCAAGGTGTCACCCAAGGCGGCGCACAATATGCCTGCGCACAGGGATGGGGCATCTTCGACGGCGTTGCCGATGAGACCTCCGCTGCTGCGATGTCGGACTGGGGAATCAACGCTGTCCGGTTGCCGCTGAACGAGCACTGCTGGCTTGGCACCATGGGTTTCGCTGCTGACTTCTCCGGCCAAAACTATCAGTCGGGAATCCTCGACTACGTCGACACGTTGCGGTCCCAGGGCCATGCCGTTGTCATCAGCCTCGACTGGTCAGGCGTCGGTGACGATGCGCTCGCTGGTGAAGGGGTGCTGCCGAATTCTGAACATTCTCTTCGCTTCTGGGAGTCGGTGGCGCAGCAGGTTGGCGATCGCCCGGGCGTATTGTTCGAGCTCTTTGCTGGGCCAGAAACCGCCGAAGGCGCCTGTCTCACCGAGGGATGTGTGGTCGATGGAATGCGCTATGTCGGGTTCCAGACACTTATCGACGGAGTCCGAGCAACGGGAAGCACCCGACCGATCGTGGTCACCGCCCCGGCGCCAAGTACCGACATATCGTTTGCCGAATTTCTTCCCTTCACCGACCCGCTTGACCAGCTGATCATTGGTTTCAAGGCTGTCGATGGAGCCGGCAACGCTGCGAACGCCAACTGCGTTGGTGCAGAGTGCTGGGCCGCAGCGGCTGAAAGTGCGTCGGTCGACAACTCCGAGGCGACTCGACCTGCGCTTGCGATCTCGCTCGCTACCGTCGATTGTTCGGCAAGCGACTACTCCGATGCGTTGTCGCGCTTGGAGGCCGGCGGGGTGTCGGTGTTTGTCCCCGGTTGGAACACCTGGGATGCCTGCGGTGATACACCGGGCTTGCTGGCCAACGCCGACTTCGCTCCTACGCCGGTCGGCGAAGCCGTGCGCGACAGCTTCAGCTAACTGCCCACCGCAGCTTCAGCTACACCCACCGACGGGTCGCTTCACCGCCCGTGACGGGCTCGGTGTCAGCGGAGCGGGTGATCGGTGTCGCGGGTGGATACCGGCGGGAGGTCCGACACGTTGCGATTAACCCGTGCTGGGTTGCCGAATGCGACGACGCCTGGCGGAATATCGCGACTGACGACCGAGCCCGATCCAATGATCGAGCCAGCACCGATGCGCACGTAGGGGAGAAGGGTGACGCCGACGCCAATCTGTGCGCCGGCTTCGATGATCGGAC
Source organism: uncultured Acidimicrobiales bacterium (assembly GCA_937934655.1). Lineage (GTDB taxonomy): Bacteria > Actinomycetota > Acidimicrobiia > Acidimicrobiales > SHLQ01 > CALLQB01. The sequence continues at coordinate 2,219 of CALGZB010000045.1, forward strand.
CAGCCATAACTTCAGCTGAGTCGTCATCGCCGGGGTAGAGATCGTTCGCGATGCTTACACCGGGTGCCAGAAAGGCGCCGTCTTCGATAATCGTGAACTGGGCAACGTAGATGCCGGTATGGATCTTTACGTTGTTTCCGATCACACAGCCGTAGTCGATGACCGTGTTGCCCCAGATAGCGACGTCGTCGCCAATGGTGCACTCCTCGCGGACGACTACGTTGTGGCCGGTCTGGAAGTTCTTGCCGATGGTGCTGCCGTCATAAAGAATGGTGCCTCGGCGGAGTCGGGCATTCTCGCCGATCTGTAGCGGCGGTACCTCTTTGCGTTCGCAGTGGTAGCCGACAACGACATTGTCGTCGAGGTTATGGTCGTCGGCGTTGAACGTAGCGTTCTCGGGCACCTCAGGCGGAGGGGTCATCGTGTTGAGCCTTTGAATGGAGGGGGGGTCCCGGCCGTGACCGAGTAGCACGTGGATGCGCTTATCGAACCAATCATACCTTGCTGGTGGTTTGCTTTCCAGAGTGTGTGGGTGGGTTCTCGGTATGAAAAGCGCTCGGTATACACAGATTGGTATTCGGCGTTCAATACTTGTATCGGACCGTATCGGTGGACTAAGTTTCGTCCATCAGGCGAGGACTTTCCCCCCAGGTGCCTTCGCCGGTCGTGATGTAGTTCACGAGGCCCTGGGGAACCCATAGAGGCAGTTGCGGTACCAAAGCTGCCCATTCCCCCCGACCATATTTTGGTCTTCACCCCCCTTGTATTCGGGATCACCTTCTTTGGTGTGTCCGATTGCATTACGAATCATTTGATGTGACCCCGTGTTATCACGTACTGTGGTCATTGATCTCACGTTAAGTGGTTTAAGGAGCCCCCCTTGCTCGCAACATTCTTTGCTTGTGCAACAACAAACACGCTCGCTGTGACAGCGGTGTCTTCACCGTCGTCGCTGTCAACGTCGTCGTTCCTGGCAGCGCGCGTCACAACTCAGCACACTCTTTCTGGAGGCTCAGCTCAATGAGCGGAAACATTGGACTCATCGTCCTCAATCTCATCTTGGTAGCAATGCTCATTCTGGCTTGGCAGCTTTGGCGCCAATCAGTCCCCAAGCGTCGCAAAGTGAAAGCCGTCGAAGTGGCCGACTGGCCATCGGGACCAAGCGACATGCATGCCGCCGGAAGCCAGACGCATGGTATCGATGCCCCGGCCGCTCAGGCCGGCATGGTTGCGCCGCAGCTTGTTGCTGCAGGCGCCCCAGGTGTGTCAGCCGAGCAAGCTCCGGTTGGGTATGACTCCACTGCAGTGGATTACGCAGCGGCCCCGGTAGCTGTCCCCGAACAGGCCGATATGCAGTTCGCTCCTCCGGTTGCTCCGGCGCCAGCGGCTCCTTCGCAGGTAGCTCCAGTTCAGCCAGCTCCAGTTCAGCCTGCTGCAGTTCAGCCTGCTCCTGCTCCAGCGTCCCCAGTCATTGCCGGCAACGGCACGATCGACGACGACGAACTTGCAGCGCTCCTCGACTCGGCACCGCCAACCTCGTCAGCGCCAGTTGGACTCTTTGCCCAGCCCACCGCTGGCAACGCACCGTCAGGCTTCGCAGCACCGCCGAGCCCAGCAGCTCCAGCGTCGTTGTTTCACGCTCCAGCGCCGGCACCTGTCTCCTCGCTTGCACCCCCAGTGGCACCCGCTGGCGCAGTCAGCGGTTCGATCGGCGACGATGTCTCCCGCCAGGTCGGCGCTCTTCTCGCCGCACCCCGCCCCGCCGCCCAACCGGTTTCGAGCCTTGCCGCTCCAACCTCGGTACAAGGCGCCACTTCCGATTCGGTGCAAGGCACCACTCAAACGTCGGTCAGTACCACTGATCGACTCCGACTCGACATCACGGGTCGTCCCGTTGATGACGTAATGCGCTCCCTCGTAACTCGCCTTGGCGAGATGGGGTACAGCGTGCAGACCGGACCGTTAGGCGAAACGGTCTTCCAACGCGGAACAACGGAATCCATCCGGATTGCAGTGTCCGCCAAAGAAGCAGCTTCAACCGATGCCGACGGAAGACCTCTTCCTGCTCGTGCTGACATTGAAGTCGTTGGTGGCCAATTGCAAGAAACCACCGAAGCAGTGCTCTTTGAGCTCATCGACCACGGATTCCAGCTTCGCTGGGCCGTCGCCGGCGAACTCGTGTTGTCGAGCTTCGACGGTGCATTGGCCCGAGTAAACGTCAACCCGACTTCGTCGGATTGACACCAGTAATCACTGTAGTCATTTCATCTTTTCCCGTTCCCACAATTCCCCCCAAAAAAGTAAGAGGTAAGTAACGTGCAGCAACAGCTGGGTTCCCCCACATCAGACGGAAAGCTTCGTATCGGCATCGTCGGATGTGGTTACTGGGGTTCCAAACACACCCGAGTGCTCTCCGGCCGAGGCGATGTCGACGTCGTCCTGATCGACCGCGACCAACGTCGAATCGATGAGCTCAGCGCAGCGTTCGATGTCACCGCATCATTTAACGACTTCGAAGAAGCACTCGACCATGTCGATGCCGTCGTTATTGCAACGCCTCCGACGGGTCACTACCCGCTCGGAAAGATGGCACTCGAGCATGGCATTCATGCCATGATCGAAAAGCCGCTCGCAACGAGCGTCGAGCATGCCGCAGAGCTCACCCGCATTGCTGAAGCAAAGGGCCTCGCCCTCATGGTTGGTCACACCTTCGTGTTCAACCCGTCGGTATGGAAGCTCCGCGAAGTCGTTGAAGAGTCCGGCTTCGGCGAGGTGCTGTACATCTACGGTGCCCGTCTCAACCTGGGTCTTTACCAGCCAGACGTCAACGTTGTTTGGGACCTCGCTCCCCATGACATCTCCATCATCAACTACCTGCTCCGCTCGGCTCCCGAGACCGTGAGCGCCTGGGGCTCGAGCCACGCTGGTTCCGAAGAGCGCGAAGATGTCGCCTTCGTCCAGCTTCGTTACAAGAACCCCAATGTCACCGCAACCATCCACGTCAGCTGGCTCGACCCGGCCAAGGTCCGCAAAACCACCGTCGTTGGTAAGCGCCGCATGGTTGTTTACGATGATGTCGCTGAAGAGCCAATCCGCGTCTACGACAAGGCTGTTGAAAGCCCGGACATGCCCAACATGCATGACCGTCCAATGTCGTACCGTCACGGCGACGTGCTCTCACCGTTTATCAAGGCGGACGAGCCACTTTCGGTCGAACTCGGTCACTTTGTCGACTGCATTCGCTCGGGTCAGCGTCCAATCGCCGACGGTCGCGCAGGACTCGACGTTGTACGTGTCCTCGTCGCCGCCGACCAGTCGATGGCCAACGGTGGCATCGCCATTAACCTTGACCAGGTCGAACTCGGTGACCTCGAAGATGGTCAGCGCAAGCTCGATCGTGTGCTCGCCGATCAAAAGGCCAGCGAAGCTGCAAAGGGACCCCGCGAAGCTTCGGCCGTTGCTGCTGCACCAGCACCGTCCGGAAAACCACTAGGTGCCGGCCTCTCCTTCGGAGCCAACCCACCGGAAGAACTCGTCCTCCGCTCACGCGGCGCCGAACTGACCCCGATGGTCGACCTCTTCTGCCGTCGCCTTATGGATTCTGGTTTCGACCTTCGTTGGAGCCAGCGCAACGAGGTTGCTCTTGGCTCTGACTCCGGTGCAATCGCGCTGTTCGACCTCGAGAACGATAGTCCCGAAGGCGGCACCGCTGTTCTTCGTCTGTTCGGATTCCCGTCCTATGACGCACGTGCCATGTTGGCCGACGCGCTCAGCGGCGAAGCCGAGTTGCTTGTCACCGAGTGGAACGAACACGAAATCGAGCTCAGCGGCTTCGATGGCGTACGGGTAACACTCGCCCGTGCTCAAGGAGTCGCAGAGCGCGAAATCGACGTCACCGACGTTGCTCGAGCTGCGATTCTTTCCGAAAAAACTGTCAACCCCGACACCAATGGCTTCGCCAACTCCGAAAGGAACTGAAACTTCCCCATGGCTCCCCCCGCCAACAGCATTACCAAAATGAATGTCCCCTTCCTCGACCTTGCATCGATGCACGCGCCTCTCCAGGCCGAGTTTGATGAGGTCTGGGCCAAGGTCACCGAGGCCAACGCCTTTATCGGTGGCTCCTGGTGCGAGAAGTTTGAAGAAGAGTTTGCGGCCTATATCGGAACCGAGCACGCCATTGGCTGTGCAAACGGAACCGATGCGCTCGAGCTCATCATTCGGGCTCTCAAGATTGGGCCTGGTGACGAAGTCATCGTTCCGGCCAACACCTTTATCGCAACCGCAGAGGCTGTAGCCGCTGCTGGCGCGGTTCCGGTGTTCGTCGATGTCGACCCCGACACGATGCTCATTACCGCCGACGGTATCGAAGCTGCAGCAACGCCAAAGACCGCAGCGGTCATGGTCGTGCACCTTTACGGCCAGCCAGCAGCGATGGACAGCATCGTTGCCGTCTGCGACAAGCACGGCATTGCAATCATCGAAGATACCGCTCAGGCTCATGGTGGTACCTGGGACGGCAAGAAGGCCGGTTCCTTCGGTGTCGCCGCCGGATTCAGTTTCTACCCGGGTAAGAACCTTGGTGCGTTCGGAGACGGTGGCGCAATCACCACCAACGATGGTGCGCTCGCCGAGCAGATCCGTTCGATCGCTTTCCATGGCCGTTCCATCACCTCGCGGTACCATCACGACAACATGGGCATGAACAGTCGCCTCGACGGACTCCAGGCCGGGATCCTCAGCGTCAAGCTGAAGCATCTCGACGGATGGAACGCCGGACGCCAGCGTGCCCGTGATCGTTACGAGGCAGGTCTTACCGACCTCGAGCTCGTAAAGGTTCACGAGCGGGCGAAGTCAGTACACCACCTGTGTGTCGTACAGTCTGACAACCGTGAAGAACTGATGGCGTTCCTTAGCGAACGTGGTATCGGAAACTCCATTCATTACCCAGTGCCCTGCCACTTGAACGAACCGTTCAAGGAATGGGCTCCGAAGGTCGCACCGATCGTCACCGAAACGGCTGCACCAAAGATCATGTCGCTGCCAATGTTCCCGACATTGAGCGACGAAATGATCGACTACACCCTTGAGGCAATTCATGACTTCCACGCTCAATAGGCCTGCGAACTCTCCTTTCGAGGAGGTTCCGGTCGGCGGGACGACATTGGAGTCCTTCGACTTCAATAGTCGGGGCGACCATGTCGCTCTTGAGCCCGTCTTCAGATCACGTCCATCAGGCAAGCTGCTCACCTCGATTGCGTTGATCGCGTTGGTTATCACGGCGCTATGCGCCGAGGTGGCCTATGTGGTCGCCGATCTCCAACCCGATGTGTTCGCAGCAAAATCCCAGATCCAGTATCAGGGTGCGACATGGGTAGAGACGCAGTCCGAACGAGTCAACAGCCGCACGCTGCTTGAACCGGTCGCGATCGCCGAAGATATTCCTATCGATGAGTTTGAGCTCAACTGGACTGCTGGTCAGGTGCTTGGCACCGAGATCTTGCAGTTCCAGTATGCGAGCGAGGACAAGGAGCAAGCGCTGGACGTGGTCGAGGCGGTGACGAACCGGTACTTGGCAGAGTTCGAAGCTCAGGCTGATGAAGTGCCGGCAGCGCTGCTCGATTACCAGGCGCTCGAGAGTAACTACGTCGATCAGCTGGCAGCAGCCTCTGCTCGTACTGAGGAACTCTCCGAAGAGATTGGTCCGAACGGAAACCCGAAGCCGGCATACACCGCTGCGCTTCAGGATCGCCAGACCATTCAGGCATCGCTGAACGCAGTCCGGTTGCAGATCGCTGGCTTCGGTATCTTCAACCAGAATGCACAGACGCCACAGCTAGTGACCGACCCGTACCTCCTTGGTGACCCGGTAGCTCCGCTTCCGGCGAAACGTGCGGTCTTTGGTCTACTCGGCGGTCTTGCGCTCTCGACGGCATTCGTGTTCGTCGCACTGCGCACTGCCGCATCACGTCGATAACAAACCATGTTGGGTGCCGCTGTTTGAGCGGTACCCAACAAGGCTGTTGTCGTCTTCCCCCCGACGGTTTCACAACCAAGTTCTGAAAGTCTCATGGCTGAGATAACTATCGCCCCAGGGCGTTCATCGATCTTTCGCCGCGGTCAGTCGCAGCGTCCCGAGTCTGAAGCTCGTGCGCAAGCGGCAAAGCCCGGTCTCATCGACCGCATTGTCACCGGCAGTGGCCGCTCGTTCGAACGTCGCATGTTCGTATTCATGGCAGCGTTTGCGCTGGTCATGGGTGCCATGATCGCGACCGACGACAACCGTATCCTTGGCGCAGCGGTTGCTATCTCGATTATCGGTCTGGTTGTTCAGTACCCGCCGTTCGCTGCATGGATTCTTGTCGCCGGCACGCCCTTCATCGTGGGTGTGCCCCGAAATCTCTACCTGCCGCTGCTGCGTCCCAATGAGGTCTTCCTCATCATCGTCTGCTTTGCGCTTGGTCTCCGCTGGCTGTTCCGGTCTCGGCAGTTCTCGTTCAAACTCAATTCCTTTGAGATGGTCATCGGACTGTTCGCGTTCGCTGGGTCGGTTCTGCCGCTCGTCTTCACGTACGGTCGCCTTCGTCCGCTTACCAACGACGACATCTTCTACTCGATCACGTTGTGGAAGTTTGTAGCGATCTACGCCATTGTTCGCATCGTCATTCGCACGCCAGCCCAGGTGCGAGAGTTGCTTTGGGTAACGTTGCTTGCTTCCTGCGTTATTGGTTTCATGGCGGTGCTCGATTCGCGCAATACTGCCAACTTTGCCTTCACGATCGCGAACTACTTCCCGCCGGGCAACAACCTGATCAACGATGGTCGAGGTGCCGCCACCATTGGTAACCCCATTGGACTCGGCGGCTATATGGCGATTCACTCCTTCATTGCGTTTGCCATGCTCATCAAAGGCGAAAAGCCGGCATGGCTTCTTGCTCCGATTGCCTTTATGGGTGTGTTCGGAACCATGGGGTCCGGTCAGACCAGTGGTCTTATCGCACTCGTAGCCGGCACGATTGGCTTTGTGCTGGTCACCAAGAGCATCGGAAAGGTTCTCCGGTACGGAATTCCGGTGATGCTGGTGGTCAGCGTGCTGGTGTTCCCAGTTATCGAAGCTCGAGTCACCGGGTTGTCGAACGACGGAACGATCACTTCGTACCAGCGAGATGGCGTCGAAAGCCTGCCGCCGCAGGATCAGCCGTTTGCCATCTACATCATTAACCCAGGTTCTAGTTGGGACGTTCGGGAATACAACCTTCGCTCGTTCTTCCTTCCGCACTTCGAGGGGCTCGACGACTGGCTTCTTGGCGTCAGCCCGCAAGCCCGAGTCCCCGAACCCGACAGTGGCGTCAACGATGCTCAATGGATTTGGATCGAGAGCGGCCACCTATGGCTGTTCTGGATCGGTGGCCTCCCGCTGTTCACCGCTTTCATGATCTTCATGTTCTACGGCACCAGGTACATGTGGAAGGCCGCACGAAGCCGCGAGGGGCCCGTGGCAGTCGCCGCTGTTGCGTCTGTTGCCGCA
>CALGZB010000046.1 GCA_937934655.1 uncultured Acidimicrobiales bacterium
TGGCCAATACCCAAGCGCACACCCATCTTCATCAGGCGAGCCTTGTCGACCACGCCGGCCAAGCCCAGGTGGATCGGTAGGGTTAGGCCGGCATCACGTTCGGCACGAAGCCACGAGGAGATGGTGTCGGGGTCGAAACACATCTGCGTGCTGGCGTACCCGGCGACTCCAGCATCGGCTAGTAGTTGTTGCTTCGCGAAGAGTGCCTCATGGAGCGCTTTATCGCTGATGAACGCATGACTGTCGGGATAGGCCGTGACGCCAATGGTGTCGAGGCCATGATCGCGTTCGAGAAATGCGGCCAAAAACTCGACGGCGTCTTTGAACTCACCGGGCTCTTCGGCGTCGCCGCCAACCAGGAACATCTTGGTGATACCGGTCTGCGTGAACCAGTTGGCCAACTCGTCGACGTGGGCCTGATCGCGAACCATGCGGGCTGCGACATGTGGAATGACCCGGAACCCCTGCTCGGCCATCCGTTCGCTGATAGCCACGGTCTCGCCCATGCCCTTTGCCGGCGATGCGGTTACCGAAACCTCGGCACCAGCGGGCAGCGCAGCGATCGCGTCATCGAGGCTCTTGAGCGGAACGAGTTCGAAGGTGAGGTCCTCGATGAGCGAAAGGCGGTGGGCCTTCGATGCGAGAGTCTCGGTTTCGGTGGACTTCTTCTTCAACTTGAAAGCCATAGAGCGGGCTGCTTCCGTTCGGGCCAGCAACGCTGCCGGCAACCAATTTGTGGGGATGTGTCGGGGGTGTATCGATCTAGCTCAGGTATCCGAACTATGGCTTACTAGCTCAGGCCAACAATGTTGCCGTCGGCGTCGATGTCGATTCCAGCTGCTGCCGGAACCTTGCCGAGGCCAGGCATGGTGCGCATGTCGCCACACAGTGGGTAAACAAAGCCAGCGCCAACGGAGGCCCGTACTTCGCGGACCGGAAGGGTCCAACCAGTCGGTGCGCCCTTGAGCGTTGGGTCCGACGAGATCGACAGGTGCGTTTTGGCGATACAGACCGGAAGGTTGCCGAAGCCAGCGGCTTCGTAACGGTCGAGCTCACGGTTTGCTTGCGCGCTGTACTCCACGTCGTCGGCGCCGTAGACCTTGGTGGCCACCGCATGGATCTTGTCGCGCAGCGGCATTTCGTCGGGGTAGAGAACCTCGAAGTTGCTCTCTTCCTGGGCGGCTTCGCTGACCGCTTCGGCCAGGGTCGCTGCACCGGCTCCACCGTCGGCGAAGTGGGTGGCCAGTGCAGAGCGAGCGCCGTATTCGTCGGCGATCTCGGCGATGGCTTTGAGGTCTTCGTCGTGGTCCTCGGGGAAGGCGTTGATGGCGACAACTGGGGTTACGCCGTGCACCTTCATGTTTTCGAGTTGCTTGCGAAGGTTGTCGCCGCCAGCGTGAACCTCGTCGGGGTTGACCTTAAGGATGTCTTCGGGCAGCGGCTTGCCGGCGACGATCTTGTGGTTGCCGGAGTGAGCCTTGAGACCTCGGACGGTTGCGACGAGCACTGCTGCGTCGGGAGCGAGGCCCGAGTAGCGGCACTTGATATTGAAGAAGCGCTCGGCACCCATGTCGGCACCGAAACCGGCTTCGGTGATGAGGAAGTCGCTGGTGTGGATACCTACGCGGTCGGCCACGATCGAGCTGTTGCCGGTGGCGATGTTTCCGAACGGACCGGTGTGAACCAAAGCAGGGGTTCCCTCGAGGGTCTGCATGAGGTTTGGTTTGATGGCATCCATCAGGATCACTGCCATCGAGCCCGCGACCTTGAGTTCTTCGGCGGTAACCGGGGTGCCGTCTTTGGTATAGCCAACAACGATGCGGCCGAGACGGGCACGCAGGTCTTGGAGATCGGTACAGAGGGCGAGGGCGGCCATGACTTCGGAGGCTGCGGTGATATCGAAGCCGGTCTGGCGGGGAACGCCGTCGAGACGGCCACCGAGGCCGATGACGGTGTTGCGGAGCGCCCGGTCGTTGACGTCGAGTACCCGACGCCAGGTAATCGCGTTGGGGTCGAGCTCGAGTTCGTTGCCGTGAAACAGGTGCGCATCGAGCATGGCCGAACACATGTTGTGGGCCGCGGTGACGGCGTGCATATCGCCGGTGAGGTGCAGATTAAGGAGCTCCATCGGAACAACCTGGCTGTAACCTCCGCCGGCGGCGCCGCCCTTGATTCCAAAGGTTGGGCCCATCGAAGGCTGGCGCACCGCAATGGTGGCGGTCTTGTTGATGTGCTTGAACGCTTGGCCCAGCCCAACGGTGGTGGTTGTCTTGCCCTCGCCGAGTGGCGTTGGGGTAATGGCCGAAACCACCACGTAGGCAGCCTTGGGGCGATCCGACATGCGCTCGATGGCGTCGAGCTTGATTTTGGCGGCGCCAGAACCGTACGGCTCAAGGCAATCCTCGGGGATGCCAGCGTCAGCTGCAATGTCGGTAAGAGGACGCAGATTGGCGCCCCGTGCGATCTCAAGGTCCGATGGAAATGCCATTTGCGAACCGTACTCCTCTTCCCGCAAAGCGGTCAACGAGTTCCCACATTCTGGGAAACGCCGACTCGTCGTTCGCTGCGCTCACCTTCGGAGTTTGACTGCGTCAACCATCCCGGGCGTTCCTACTCTTCTGAATCGCTGCAATACTGCTGTTGTGAAGAAACTCGATGGTGGTTCCTACGACTATGTGATCGTTGGCGGCGGCTCTGCCGGTTGCGCGCTTGCCAACCGACTTAGTGAACATCCAGGAAACAAGGTGCTCGTCCTCGAAGCGGGCCGCATGGACTGGAAATGGGATGTGTTCATTCACATGCCCGCTGCGCTGGCATTTCCCATCGGTAGCCGGTTCTACGACTGGAAATACGAGTCCGAGCCAGAACCCCATATGAACGGCCGTAAGGTCTACCACGCCCGCGGCAAAGTGGTCGGCGGATCAAGCAGCATCAACGGCATGATCTTCCAGCGGGGAAACCCCATGGACTATGAGCGGTGGAAGAACGAAAACCCCGGACTCGAAGGCTGGGACTACGCCCACTGCCTCCCGTACTTCAAACGTATGGAGAACTGCCTCCACGGGGAAGACCAGTATCGGGGCGGCGACGGTCCACTCGTCATGGAACGCGGACCGGCGAAAAGTCCGCTGTTCAAAGCCTTCTTCGAAGCAGTGCAGCAGGCCGGCCACCCACTAACCGACGACGTCAACGGATTCTCCCAAGAAGGCTTTGCCGCCTTCGACGGCAACCGTCACCGCGGTCGCCGCATGAGCGCATCGCGTACCTACCTGCACCCGGTGCTCGATCGACCAAATCTCACCCTGAAGACTCTGGCCACGGCATCGAAGGTGCTTTTCGATGGCAACAAGGCCGTCGGTGTCGAGTTCGACCAGCCCCGCAGGAAGGGGCAGAAAGTAAACGCAGGCAAAGTCATCCTGTGTGGCGGCGCCATCAACTCGCCGCAGCTACTTCAGCTTTCTGGTGTCGGCCCGGCCGACCTTTTGAAGAAGCATGACATCCCCGTGGTGGCCGACCTCCCGGGTGTCGGCGAAAACATGCAGGACCACCTCGAGGTCTACGTGCAGTACTCCTGCAAGGAACCGGTCTCGATGTCGCCGTATATCGCGATGTGGCGACGCCCATTCATTGGTCTTCAGTGGTTGTTCCGCAAAGGCCCAGCCGCCACGAGTCACTTCGAAGCTGGTGGATTCATCCGCAGTAACGACAAGGTCGAGTGGCCCAACCTGATGTTCCACTTTCTGCCTATCGCAATTCGCTATGACGGGTCGGTGCCCGAAGGCGGGCATGGCTACCAGGTGCATGTGGGCCCGATGTTCTCGAACAGTCGGGGATCGGTTCGGATCAAGTCCAAGAACCCCAAGGACAAGCCCGAGTTGCGCTTCAACTACTTATCGACGCCGGAAGACAAACAAGAGTGGGTCGAGGCCATTCAGCACGCTCGAAACATCCTCACCCAGCCGGCGTTCGACAAGTACAACGACGGCGAATTGTCGCCGGGCCCCGAGGTAAGCACTCCCGACGAAATTCTCGAGTGGGTGAGGAACGACGGCGAGACCGCATTGCATCCGTCGTGCACCGCCAAGATGGGCACCGACGAGATGTCCGTTGTCGACCCCAACACTATGGGCGTCCACGGCACCGAGAACCTGTGCGTCGTCGATGCATCGGTGATGCCCAGCGTTACCAATGGCAACATCTACGCGCCGGTCATGATGATCGCCGAACGAGCAGCCGACATCATCCTCGGCAACGAACTCCTAGAACCCGAATACGTCGACTGGGTCGCTCACTCCGTTCGCTAACGGAGTTTCGCGTAGCGAAACATCCACGTCGCTCACTCCGTTCGCTAACGGAGTTAGGGAGTTTCTAGGCGGTTTCTTTGGGTGCCGTCTGGGTTGAAGTTTTCTGGGGCTAGCCAGGTCCGGAAGGCGGTGTCGACTGCTGGCCATTCGTCGTCGGTTATTGCATACCAGGCGGTGTCGCGGCTTCGGCCCTTGTAGTGGGTGGCCTTCTTGAAGGTGCCCTCATAGGAGAACCCCAAACGTTCGGCCGCGGTCCTCGAGGGACCGTTAAGGTCGTCGCACTTCCACTCGTAGCGCCGGTAGCCAAGGTCGAAGGCGTTCTTCATGAGTAGGTACTGCGCTTCGGTCGAAGCCCGGGTTCGCTGCAGTTCTGGCGAGAACACCACCCCGCCAACCTCGATGCTTCCGGCACGAGCGTTGATGCGGAGATAACTAAAGAAGCCCACAACAACGGTGTCGACCAACACCGCATAGGGCTGCCACTCGGGGTTCTCGTTGATGGCCTCGATGGTTTGTCCGAGCTCGGCCGCATCGAGAAATGGCCCCCAAGGCAGGTAGGTCCAAACCGAGTCCGGCGCATGTTTGAACACGTGATAGAGCGGCACTGCATGCTGCGCTCGATGCAACGGTTCGATCGAAACACTCGTACCTGCCAGAGGACGCCACGGCGGTTCGCTTGGGGAAGTCCAACCGTCGAGGTCGGGGCCGATGGGCTGATCGAAGTCGTTGGTCCGAGTCACCGAGTCAGGCTATCGCCCGACCCTCGAACCCGTACCCGTCTGAGGCTCCGCGTTGCGGTGGCCGGTACGGGTTTGGGTTTTGGGTGGCGGTTAATCCTCGTAGACCGCTGGGCGCTTCTCGAAAAATGCAGTGACGGCTTCGACCTGGTTGGGGGTGCCGATGACCGAGCCGATGACCCGACGTTCTTCGGCGAAACCGGTGGCCCAATCTTGCTCTGAAGCCAGGTTGATGAGGTGCTTCGCCCCGCGGATGGCCTGCGGGCTTTTGCTGGCGATGTCGGCGGCGAGCTCGAGCGCTGCGGCCCGGGGGTCGTCGGCGACCTTTGTGGCCAGGCCGATTTGCACCGCTTCGGTTCCGCTGACCTCGCGGCCGGTCCAGGTGAGTTCCTTGGCCACGTCGACACCGACGAGGCGCGGGAGAAGCTGCGTTGCGGTCATGTCGGGGCTCAGTCCCCAACGGATTTCGAGAACGGACAGGCGGGCGTCGGGGCTAACGATTCGGATGTCGGCGCCAAGTGCAACCTGAAGTCCTCCGCCGAATGCCACGCCGTGCACCGCTGCAATTACGGGAACTTCAAGCTCCTGCCATACCCAGCTGACCTGCTGGCCTCGATGGGTGATGCGGCCTTCGTCGATTTTGCCGACCGAGTCGGTTCCGCCTCCGCCGTCGTCATTCCCGGCCATTGCCTGAAAGCCGGAGAAGTCGAGACCCGCACAGAATGCTCGACCCTCGGCCGAGACGACGATGGCCCGCACGCTCGGGTCGGATTTGAGACCCTCTCCTGCTTCGATGATGGCATCGAACATCTCGCCGTCGAGGGCGTTCATCTTGTCGGGCCGGTTGAGCCGAACTTCGGCAACGCCATCGTTGATTGCAACTTGTACACGGTCGCTCATGGACACTCACTTTTCGAAGGGAGAACTTGATTCTTCGATGATGGTCGGGCTCGGCGGAAGCACCAAATTCTCGCCGCGATTCCAACCGTCGGCAACGTTGCCGTTCGTCGATTCCATGCGCCAATCTGTGGGCCATGTCTGCGGAACCACTTTCACCACTTTCAACCGATGACCTGGTCACCTTTTGCCATCGCAGTATCGATGGCATGACCAGAGCCATCGCTTGGATCGATGATGAGCTAGCGAACACCACTCCCGACCTTCCCAACGCCAACAGCCCTGCGCAGCTCGTGGTGCATTCCTTGGCCGCCTGCGAATGGTGGATGCGGGCGGTTGTCTGCGGCGATGAATACGACCGCGATCGGGCCAGCGAGTTTGTGGCGAAGGCGACGACTTCGGAACTTCAAGCGAAGTGTGCGGCGACCAAAAAGCTCCTCACCGAATTATCGCCACGACTAGCCACGGCGACCGAGGTGCACTTCAACCCGGTCACGAGGGTGCCGCTCGGGCAACCGTGGACCGTTGGTGCGGCGCTCATTCACGCTTACGAAGAGCTCGCTCAGCACCTCGGGCACCTCGAGGTAACCGTCGATCTCCTGCTGGCCACAAGAACGTAAGAGACGGTCGCTATTGACTCCGACCGAGAATGGCGAACCGATATCGTCCGCTCAATCGGGCTCTCCGCAATCTGGATCTCTGCAGTCTCTTCGCCCTGAGGTTCGACGGGCGCTGCCGTGGCTGATATTTCTGCGTTTGGTGAATAACACCGGCATCAGAATGACGTACTCGTTCCTGCCAGCGTTTGCCCGAGGTGCGGCCGTTTCCGAGTCGACAATGGGCATCGTTTTGGGGGTGCGCGATCTGACGGCACTGTCCGCTCCTCTGGCGGGCAAGGCTGCCGATCGCGTCGGTACCGGCCGGGTCATGGGCTACGCCGGCGTCGGTGCTGCGATCGGACTCGCCATATCGGCCACCGGTTCCATCGGGTTGATCATCGGTCTCGTCGTGGTCGGGCTCTTTGTTGTCGCCTACAACGTTGCTGTCTCGGCGTGGATTGGCCATGCCGTTGCGTACGAGCGGCGCGCCCGGGTCAGCGGCCTCGTCGAGTTGTCGTGGGGAGGGGCTGCTCTTGTAGGCGTCCCGCTCGTCGGCCTTCTGATCGACCAGTTCGGTTGGCGGACAGCCCCGGCGTTTCTTGCGTTGTTGGCGCTGCCGCTCAGTTTGTTCTTGGCCCGGCAGAACGCATCGCTATCGGCGACCGATGCGGCGTCCAGTGAGAAGCCGGTGATGACGGGTGCCGCAGTAGGAGCGCTCGCGGTAAACACCACGCTGGCGGTTTCGGCGCAGTTCATCTTTATTAGTCACGGACTTTGGCTTGAGGACAGCTACGACCTCAACCCGGCGCAGATCGGTGGCGTGGTATTTGCTGCTGCCGTCATGGAGGTCGTCGGCACGCTAGGAACGGCCCGTATCACCGATGCCATCGGCAAACGTCGGGCAATCCTGGGTGGTGCGACGTTGATGATGCTTGGCCTTTTCGCTCTCGGGATCTTCCCGACGGCATCGCTGGTCTTGGCAGTGGTTCTGCTGGCGCTGGTGTTCCTTGGATTCGAATTCGCCATCGTCTCCGCGATTCCCCTGATTGCCGAGCTCGATCCAAACGCACGCGCGGCCATGGTGGGCAGAGCTACCGCTCTGGCGACGGTATTCCGGGCGCTGGTATCACTCGTGGCAGTTGGCCTCTACAACCGCATCGGATTCGGGCCACTCATGGTTGTCGCAGCTGGTTTCGCAGCGCTTTCCATGGTGCTCACCGCCTTCGTGATGGAGGAGCCGGAGGGCGTCGAGCCGATCGGTCAAGCCTTCTAGGGCAGTCCGTGAAACCGCTGGTTCGCTAAAACGGTGACGGGGCGTCCTTGGCGATGCCGAGCGCTTCTTTGACGTCGTCGATCGATGCTTCGCCCGACAAGAACGCGATGGCGGTCTTCGGGAGACGGCTGCGTGGCCAACGATCGTCTTCGATCAGGTGGCACTCGCTTGCAATGCTGCCGTCATCGCCGAAGTCGAACGTCCGGTACCCAGGTGGCAGTAGCGTGCCGTTTTCGTAGTCGAGGTTGATGGTGAATGCCGGGCAGACGTACACCGGCACGCCGTCGAGATCGGCGACGAGGTCGGCGTGCACATGGCCGGCGGCGATGCCCTTGAGTTTCGGGTTTCGGCCGGCGATCGCAACGAAGTCTTCGTGGTACTCGGTCGACATGTACTGAGCGAGGGGGCCGGTCATGGCTGGCGGGTGATGGACCCAGATGAAGACATGATCGGCGTCGGTCTCGGCGATCATCTCGTCAATCCACGCCACCTCGCGATCACCGAAGCCGCCGATACCTCCGATCCGCTGATCGGTGTCGACCAGTCGACCGAGCGCGTCTTCTTCGCGTCCGAAGCGGTTCGAGTCGGCGAGGATGAATAGCCAGGTTCCCAGGCGGATGGTGCGCTGCATTGAGATGCCGGAGAACTGCGCGGATTGGGCGGAGCTCAATGGGCCAGTTCTTGGAATAGAGCGGATGGCATGCTCGTCCAAAAGCCCATTCGCTCTATTCCCGGGGGTTGGCAGGCGTGACTCAAAGGGGACGTGGTAGTCGTGGTTTCCTGGGACGACGGCGACGGGAACCGGGATGTGGCTGAGATGTCCTTGCGCCTTGAGGTACTCGTCGGCCCAGCCATGGTCGGCGATGTCGCCGGTACAGATCGCAAGGTCGGCATCCGGAGCGGTGCCGTCAGCGTCAAACGTGTGCGCAAAGATCGACTTCCAGGCTTCGTCGGTGTCGTAGCCGAACCCGCCATGGCTGCGTTCTCCGCTGGTTGAGAAGTGGAGGTCGGAGTACTGGACAACTCGGAGCATCGGGTCAACCTAGCGCTGCAAGTGTGCCCGTGTCAGTGCGAACCGAGGAGCGTGCCGAATCCTTCAAAGCGATCGTTGATGCCGCCGCTGCGCAGGAGATGCCAAAGGAATGCGGTGTTGCTCGACACCACGGGAATGTCGAGGTCATCCTCGATGCGCTGCACCTGGTCGAGAAGTCTGATGCTGGTGCAGCTGATGAAAACGGCATCGGCCTCGGCGACCTCGAGCACCGTAGCGACCCCGGCGGCCACGGAGTCGGCGGAAACCCTGGCGACCACGAGGTCGTCTTCGATAAGGAATGAACCGAATGCGGTGACGTCGAGCCCGTCGGCTTCGAAGCGCTCGATGACGGGGAGGGTAACCGTCTCGGAATAGGGGGTAACGACCGCAATCCTCTTGGCGTCAAGTGCTCGAAAGGCCGCTACTGCAGCATGGACCGGGTTGGTCGTCGCCACTTCAGGGTGGGTTTGATGAATCGCTTCGGCAACTCCGTCGTCCCCGATGAGGGTCGATGCCGACGTGCATCCAAAGCCGATGGCCGAGAAGCCGAACTCGACGGGAAGGAGCGAGGCCGCCTCGGGCAGTCGGGCCTTCATCGCCAGAAGCGTGTCTTCATCCACGTGAGCGTCATTGAATATTCGGCTGTGATGAATCGCGACGCCCGGCAACGGAAGCTGTCGGAGTTCGTTCTCGAGTGTCTGATCGGTGGCGAGCACCACCAAACCCAAGGTGGCTCGGGAACCAAAACCCTTATCGGTGGTGAAGTCCAGGGAGAGCGGCGATCGACTGTTGTTCACGGTCCGAAGTTACCGCAGGTCAGCGATGTTTCGCCGACTCGAAAGAGCTGCCCTGGCCTGACATGGCTACGATCATCGATCATGATCGATCTCCGTCGCGATGGCGATGTCTTTATCCTGCAAATGAGCAACGGTGAGAACCGGTTCAATGGCGAGTCGGTGCGAGCCATTCACGCCGCTCTCGACGAGGTCGCCGCCGCCGAGGGTCCGAAATCGCTGCTCACCACGGGCGAGGCGAAGTTCTACTCGAACGGCCTCGATCTCGACTGGATGCAGACACCTGAGGCTGCCGAGCAAAGTGGCTTCATGACCGGGGTGCACGCCATCCTCGGCCGAATCTTGTTCAACGACGCGCCAACGGCTGCGGCGATGAACGGACACGCATTCGCTGGCGGGGCCATGATGGCGGCGGTCCACGACTACCGGGTGATGCGCGAGGACCGGGGCTATTTCTGTGTACCCGAGGTCGACTTGGGCCTCCCGCTGACGCCGGGGATGAGCGCTGCGCTCCAAGCCCGCATTCCCCCAGCGGCACTTCATCAAGCGGTTGTGACCGGAAAGCGATGGGGCGCTCCGGAACTCCTTGACAATGACATGATCGAAGCAACGGCTGCCGAAGCCGACGTGTTTGCCACGGCACTCGAGTGGGCACAGGGCCAGGCCCACCACGCGGGTGAAACTCTTGGCGTGATGAAGCGTGGCCTCTATGGCCACGCGTTCGAAACGCTCCCTACCGAATCGCCCTTCTAGGAAGGCCTTCAAGCATCCTGCTGGGCGGTTAGCGATCTCGTAGGTCGAGGTCGCCTCGTCGGGCTCGGGCGGTGACCAGCTCGGGGTTCTTGTCGGTGATTTCGACGTCGACAAACCCGGCTGACGTTACAAAGTGCTCAAATTCCTGTGGGCTGCTGAACTGGCTCATGTGGCGCGGCCGCTCGCCGCCATCGAACTCATCGACGAGCTGTTCAAAGATCTCCCAAGCTTTGGGAGCGAGCAGGTTGTAGGTGTCGAAGTACACCACGCCGCCGGGCCGCAGGACACGAAATGCTTCGCGTATGTACTTGTACACATCGGGTTTGTCGATGTGCATGAACACAATCGTGCTGTAGACCGCATCGAAGCTCTGGCTCTCGAACGGCGACAGGTCGTTGGTCGGTAGCTCGGTGAGCGACACGTTCGAAAGGTGGCTGGTGCGGCCCCTTGCGTGCTCGATCATGTTTCCGGAGATATCGCAGCCGTGCCACTCTTTGCAGTGCGGGGCGAGTTCTCGCCCGATTCGCGCAACACCGCACCCGATCTCGAGTACCCGGTCGTTTTCCGAAATCTGGAGGACAGACCGAAGGAATGTTGCGGTGTGTTCGCCGTTGGTTCGGACTTCGTCCTCGTCCTGAATGCACGACACGAAGTAGTTTGCGCTGTCGATGTCTTGGCTCAGGTTGTTCCAAGTCTTCTTGTACGACTGGCGAAGGACCGCAGCGCTTTTCTGGCCGCTTCGCTGCACGGCTTGTTGGCGTACGGTTCTGGCGATCTCGCCTGCTTTGGTCAATATGGTGTTTGAGCTGGTCATTTAGCTGATCGTAGTCGGTCCGAGAAAACGGCGAAGGCCCGAGCAAATGCTCGGGCCTCCGTTCGTGATTCTGTCGACTGACGTCGACACCGAAAGTTATTCGGTTGCTTCCTCGGCAGCATCTGCTGCGTTTTCAGCAGCGTCGCCTGCCATGTCTTCGGCGCCTTCGGCCGCGTCTTCGGTTGCACCGAGAGCGTCCTTAGCTTTGTCGGTAACCATGTCGAGCTTATCGGCGTGGTCACCAAGCTTGTCGCCAAACTTGTCTTTTGCCATGTCGCTTGCTTTGTCGAGGCCTTCTGAGACCTTGTCCTTGTTGCCCATGACAGCGTCTTTGGCTTTATCGAAAATGCCCATGATGTATTCCTTCGTAGTAGTTGCGCCCAAGTGGGGGACGGGCGTCAGACCCCATTCTAGGTCTATCTTTGGCCTTCTGTCGCTGCGTTGGGTTCTATGCTCCGGTAATGGCCATTCTGCACCAGGCGCAGTGCCGGTTAACTGCAGTGCCAGCTACCCGAATTCGTCGGGCAGGACTTCTTTGCGCTTTGCCATGTAGTCCATGAGTTCGGCGTCGATGGCTTCGTCGAGCGGTGG
>CALGZB010000047.1 GCA_937934655.1 uncultured Acidimicrobiales bacterium
CGCATAGGTGTGCTCGCAGCGTGATCGAGATAGCCAGATTGCTGGGTGACCGACGGGCTCGACATCACTCCATCGTAGAACCGGTGGTGTTGAAGTGTCGTAGTAGGCGGACGGTATCAACCGAGAGTCGCCACCGGCGGCGGTGGAGCGTGCCGCTGTTGATAGCGGTTGGCCACGCAGGCAAGGAAATTTTCGGGGTGGACCTGATGCGGGATGACATGGCCGATTCGTTGACTCACGGGCCCGGCCAACTGCTGCGCCATTCCAAAGCGGATCTCGGGACGGAGTTCGGTGACCCGGGTAAGAAAGCCTCGAATGATCCGGTACTGCTCGGGCGAGACCATGCTCACGTCGAGCTGGGCGGCATACACGTCGTAACCGTGAGGAATCGGGAACTGGAAGCGCATGTTCTGTGACTGCGGACTCACTTCGCGAACCACAAAGGTGCCGGCGGCAAGGTCGCCAAGCCGTTGCCCTCGAGGCGTGGTGAGCACGCTGATGAGCGCCAACGCTCCGCCAGGCGGAAACCACAGGTCTGGCACCTGCATCATGCTGCGGATCGCGGCCTGACCGAACCGAATGGGGGCGCCTTCGAGGGTTACGACTCGAAGATTCATCATCTTCTTGCCGAGGGTTTGACCACCAAAGGTCTCGAAGTAGGTGGTGTACCCAAAGAGCAGCAGGAAGAAGCCGACCACAAAAAGAATGATGGAGACGACCGACGCGACACCCTCGCTCAACAGCGATAACAGCCCGGCGAAGATTGCGAAGAGCGGCGACAACATCGTCAGCATCACCAGTTGCACGATGGTGTCGAGCAATCGAGCGATGAGTCGCGTGCCGATCCCGGCGATCTCGAAGTCGAGAAGCACTGCCTCGGGGGTAACCACACCGCCGTACTCTTGGCGGGTCGAGCCGGACGTGTTCCGCACCGCCGCCGGAGAATGTTGAGTGCTTCCCACACTCCGAAACTACAGGTCGGTAGCCTTCAGAACGACGACCCATGGATATCGACCGCTTTATCGCAACCAACGAGCCCGCTTGGATCCGACTCTCGGAGTTGTCTTTTCAAGCAAGACGCAAGCTCCGCAAGATGGATGGCGTCGAAATCGATGAGCTCCTTCATCTCTACCAGCGGTGCTCTAGCCAGCTGAGTTTTGCCCGTACCGAGTTCCGCGACATAGCGCTCAACAGTCGACTCACCATGCTTGTGGCCGAAGCCCGAATGGCGATCTACGGCACCAAGTCTCGGGGCTTCAAATCGTTCGTTCAGTTCTTCTCGGTGCGTTTCCCCGCAGCGGTGTGGCATATGCGTCGTAGCGTTTTGGTGGCCGCGCTCGTGACCTTCCTTCCAGCGATCGTGATGGGTGTGTGGCTCTCGAACAGCAGCCGGGCGCTCGATGTCGCTGCACCCGAGGCCCTTCGCACCGCGTACGTCGAGGAAGAGTTCGAGGACTACTACTCGGCCGCTCCGGCAGCGCAGTTCTCCACCGAGGTACTCATCAACAACATCCGCGTTTCGTTCTTGGTCTTTGCGCTCGGAATCCTGCTCTGCATTCCCGGCATCTACATCTTGGGCATCAACGGAGCAAACGTCGGTGTGGCAGCAGGGCTGTTTCATGCCGCCGATCAGGCGCCCAAGTTCTATGGCCTCATACTCCCCCATGGCCTTCTCGAGTTGGCTGCGGTGGTTATCGCCGGAGCCGCTGGCTTGCGGCTGGGGTGGGCCATCGTTGCCCCCGGTGACCTGACTCGGCCAGCGGCAATTGCCATGCAGGGAAGCCGCTCGGCCGTTGTTGTGCTCGGCCTTATGGCGGCGTTCACCGTGGCCGGCCTTATCGAAGGATTCGTCACCCCATCAGCGCTACCCACCTCGATGCGGGTAGGGATAGGCGTGGCGGTCTTCGGCGCTTTCTGCACCTACATCGTGACCCGAGGCATCGCTGCGGCAAGGCTCGGCATTACCGGCCTGCTTCGCGAACCGATTCCGGAACCGCACGAACTGGTTGCCTAAACGCCACCAAATTCTTAGAGCGTGCCCGCTGCCTTCACCCGCAGGTAGGTCTCGGCGAGTTTCCCGGCCAACTCACCGGGCGCTGCGTCGACCACCAAAGCCCCTTTGCTCTTTAGGGCCGCTATCGTGCGCTCGCGTTCGGCAAGTGCTTTCGTGGCCGACGACTGGCGATATGCGGTCTCGGCATCGGTGACCGGAGCAGACGCCCACTGTTCGACCAACGGGTCTCGAACCGTGGCGATAACCACAATGTGGCTCCTTGAGATCAGCGGAAGCGCCGGGAGCAGGAACTCTTGCGCCACCGCTTCGAGCAATTCGGTGTGCACGACGATCATCGTGCGGCGACGGAAGTGTCGAAGCGCTGCGGTAAACGCTCCGCGATAGTCGCTTTCTACCAGCGCCGGTTCGAGCGAGTACATCGCGTCGGTCACGCGGCCGAGCTGAGTTCGATTTCGACTCGGCTGAACGATTGCCCCTACCTCTCGGTCAAAGGTGAGCAGGCCACATTTGTCGCCGAGGCCGGTGGACACGGTGGTGAGCGCCATCACCGCGTCCATTGCATGTTCGACACGAGGCACGCCGGCCACCACACCGGCCATAACCCGACCGTTGTCGAGAAGGTTGATGACCGTCTGGTTGAGCTCGGCCCGATACGTGCGAGCAATCGTGGTGCCGGTTCGGGCGGTAGCCGCCCAATCGATACGCCGAAACTCGTCGTCGGGGGTGTACTCGCGCAACTGGTCGAATTCGGTCCCGCCGCCCTTGCCTCGAGCCGACCGGATTCCCATATCGAGCTGCCTGGCC
>CALGZB010000048.1 GCA_937934655.1 uncultured Acidimicrobiales bacterium
GCGACATCCATGACCGGCGCCAGTCCGAACAACGCGTCCTCCGGTCGGAAGCCCGGTTCCGCTCACTTGTGCAGCACTCGAGTGACATCGTGGCGATTATCGACGCCGATGAGTTCCTTACCTATGTGTCGCCCGCCATCGAGCCAATCCTTGGCTATAAGCCGTCCGAACTGCTCGGCAGCAACATCCTGGACATCTTGGCTATCGATGCAGTCCGCGAGGCGAGCGAAATTCGCGACCGGCTAGTCGCCGGCGAATCTCTCGATCGAGAGTCTCTCGACCTAAGGACGGCGGCCAAAGATGGATCGTGGCGCTACCTGAACGTCACCGTCACCGACATGCTTTCTGATCCAGCGGTTGCCGGTATCGTGCTGAACGTACGCGACGACACCGAGCGACTCAGCCTCGAACGCAACCTGCGGTTCCAAGCCAACCATGATTCGCTAACCTCCCTCGCCAACAGGTCTCAGCTGGTCGATGCACTCGGAGACGTCTTGGCCGACGGAACCCGTCACAACGAAATGATCGGCGTAATGTTCATCGACTTGGATGACTTCAAGATGATCAACGACGCGCTCGGCCACAGCGTGGGCGACCAAGTACTTGTCGAAGTAAGCAACCGGCTCGCCACTACCGTTCGAATTCACGACGTCTTGGCCCGCTTTGGAGCGGATGAATTCGCGGTGCTCATGACTGGTATCTACGGCGAACATGAAATGCTCGACCTTGCCGACCGTGTCCTCGCCTCGCTTTCCAAAAGCATGCCGGTCGGTGGTCGCGCAATCAACCTTAGCGCCAGCGTCGGAATCGCCTACGACACCAGCCGGTCGATCAGCGCTGACGAGTTGGTGAAGCAGGCCGATGTGGCCATGTACTCAGCAAAGGACAGAGGCAAGGCCCAGATAGCGGTCTTCGACGAACAGATGTTGTCCGAGGCCGGAGGCCGACTCGATCTTATCGAGTCCCTACGCCAAGGCATCGAGAACCACGAGCTCGAAGTCCACTATCAGCCCTTGGTCAATCTCCAGACCGAACACATCGTCGGTTTCGAAGCGCTCGTGCGTTGGAACCATCCTGAGCGGGGTCTCATCGGACCGGCGGCGTTTATCGACGTGGCCGAGGACACCGGCCTTATTAACCCACTCGGAATGCTCGTGCTCGATGATGCTTCGAGACAACTGTCGGAGTGGATCGAAAATGGTCATGACCTCTACATGTCCGTCAACGTGTCGGCAGTCCAGCTTCAACTCGACACAATCGTCGAAGATCTCACCAGCTGCGTGGCTGCCGCTGGCCTCGACCAGGGCCGGGTCGTCCTCGAGATCACCGAAAGCGTCTTTGTTCGAGACAAGGAACTCATCGCCGACCGTCTCAAGAAGTTGCGAGCGAACGGCTTTCGCATCGCCATCGACGATTTCGGAACCGGGTACTCGTCGTTGCAGTACCTCCAACAGTTCGAATTCGACATTCTGAAGATTGATAAATCGTTCGTTGATCGGCTTGAGACCGGCGATGACGGCGGTGTCATCGAGACCGTAATCGGCCTTGCCGCGAAGTCCAACGCCACCACCGTCGCTGAAGGAATTGAGTCGGCCGGGCAGGCCCGAGCCCTTCGTGAACTTTCCTGTGAGCTGGGACAGGGCTACTACTACGCCCGTCCGATGCCCGCCGGTGAGACCGCGAACGCACTCGCAAGTGAACCTCTGCCTCTTGACACAACGAAAGCGGAGTCTGTGCAGCGGGCGGCATAACATGTTCGTGGCGTTACCCGCTGAGGCGGATGGCACCTCGATAGGTTGGTCGGAGCCCGCCGGTGACTCGCTAGACTTGGACCTTCGTGGCTGGACAGTCGTTTAAACCTTCGGAAAAGACATTTCTTGGAAGCAACACTCGTGTTGCACGATCTGTCGCGCAACCAATCGCCCAATTCCTTCGGGTTGAAGCCGCTGGTGGTGTCCTTCTAATTCTTGCCACCGCCGTCGCCCTGATCTGGGTCAACTCTCCCTGGGGACACACGTACCACGAGTTCTGGGAAACCAAGTTCGACATCACCGTGGGTAGCTTCCACCTTGGCGACGAAGCTCACCCGTTCAATCTTGAGCTTCTCGTAAACGACGCCCTCGTGGCCATCTTCTTCTTTGTCGTGGGCATGGAGATCAAGCTCGAGCGGGTTGTCGGTCAGTTGCGTGACACCCGGGTCGCCGCACTCCCGGCAGTCGCAGCGCTCGGTGGCATGGTCGTGCCAGCGGCGTTCTTCATCGTTCTCAATACCTCGACCCCCGAGTTCGATGGCTGGGGTATCCCTCTGGCCACCGACATTGCCTTTGCGCTGGGTGTGCTTTCGCTCCTCGGCCCACGTGTGCCGCCGAGCCTGCGGGTCTTCCTTCTGACGCTGGCCATTGTCGACGACATCGGCGCCATCCTCGTGATCGCGATTTTCTACACCAGCAATCTGTCCACCGGATGGCTGCTGCTTGCCGCAGGTCTTGTGATCTTGGTTGTGGTGCTCCGCGAGCTGCGGGTTTGGTACATACCCCTCTACGTCATCGTTGGCGTCTTCGTTTGGGTTGCGGTCTTCAAGTCCGGCGTTCACGCCACCATCGCTGGTGTGGTTATGGGCTTGTTAACCCCGGCTCGTCCGCTGCAAGAAGCGGTTGAAGACGATCTGATCTCGCCATTCCTGGCCAAGACCGACGACATCCCCAACGCCGAGACGGCTCGTCGGGTGCGCTTCGAGGTCCAAGAGACCGTGTCGGTCGCCCAGCGCCTTATCAATAGCTTGCACCCGTTTACGAGTTATCTCGTCATCCCCATCTTTGCGCTCGCGAACGCCGGCATCGAGATCAGCGGCAGTGCAATTAGCGATGCAGCGTCCTCGAGCGTCACGCTCGGCATCATCTTGGGCTTGGTTGGCGGAAAGCTCGTCGGCGTCAGTGGCGCCACGTTCATCGCCGTCAAGCTTGGTATCTCCGATCTGCCGCCCGGGATGAACTGGCGACGGGTCCTTGGCGTCGCAGCAATGGCCGGTATCGGGTTCACCGTCTCAATTTTCATCACCACACTGGCGTTCGAAGATGATGTTCTCCAAGAGCAGGCCAAGCTCGGAATTATCGCTGCGTCGTTGATAGCCACGGCCATCGGCTCGGCCTTGCTGTGGAAGGGCCCGGACGGTTCTGCCGATGAGGCTTCTGAAGCGCCTCTGGAAGCTTCGTCGCACTGAAATTTTTAGAGGTCAAATACTCACCGGGTTGGCTTTTCGCCGATATGGGTACAGGATCAAGCCTCTAGAGAGCAGTCTGCAGGCGTTTTCATAGCGCTTTACTTCTCTCTACCATCTCTCTCTTATCCTCATCTCTTCACTCCTTTGTGGTCGCTCCTTGGTGAGCGCCGTTGCAAGGGTTCTCTATCCGGAGCACTGAACTTCACGTGACTAATGCACTCGTAATTGTCGAGTCACCCGCAAAAGCTAAGACCATCGCTAGTTATCTCGGCGACGGTTTTGTTGTCGAGTCCTCGATTGGCCACGTTCGCGACCTTCCTCGCGGAGCTGCTGATGTTCCAGCCGCATACAAAGGTGAGAAGTGGGCCCGGATCGGCATCGATGTCGACAACGACTTCAAGCCTCTCTATGTGGTTTCGGCTGACAAGAAGGATCAAATCAAGAAGCTGAAGAAGCTCTTGAAAGACGCCGACGAGCTCTATCTTGCAACTGATGAGGATCGCGAAGGAGAGGCCATTGCTTGGCATCTCCTCGAGGTTCTGAACCCGCAGATTCCGGTAAAGCGGATGGTTTTCCACGAGATCACCAAGACCGCTATTCAGAACGCAATGAACGAACCCCGCGAGCTCGACCGCCACTTGGTCGATGCTCAGGAAGCTCGCCGGATGCTCGACCGCCTGTATGGCTACGAAGTGTCACCGGTTCTCTGGAAGAAGATCATGCCGAAGCTTTCGGCCGGTCGTGTTCAGAGTGTTGCCACTCGAATCGTGGTCGAACGCGAACGCGAACGCATGGCGTTTATCGCAGCCGGGTACTGGGACCTCAGCGCAACCTTCGAAAATAAGGCTGGGGACGAGAAGCAACCCTTCTCGGCAAATCTGCAGTCGATCGACGGAGCACGGGTTGCTTCGGGTCGCGACTTCGAACAGGACGGAACGCAGAAGAACACCGACGTGAAGGTGCTCGACGAAGCATCGGCCGGCGCATTGGCCAAGGGCCTCGAGGGCGTCGATGCCAAGGTCAACTCGGTCGAGCCGAAGCCTTACCGCCGTCGTCCAGCGGCACCGTTCATTACCTCGACGTACCAGCAAGAGGCAGGCCGCAAGCTGCGGGTGTCCTCGGCAATGGCCATGCGTGCCGCCCAGGGCCTGTACGAAAAGGGCTACATCACCTACATGCGTACCGACAGCACCACGCTGTCACAGACAGCCCTCGACGCCGCTCGTTCCTACGTCAAAGACAAGTACGGCGACGATTATCTGCCCGACGAGGCGCGTACCTACGCCAACAAGGTGAAGAACGCGCAGGAAGCTCACGAAGCCATCCGTCCTGCTGGAGATGTGTTCAAACCGCCAGCCGAGGTCGCCGCTGAGGTACCCAAGTCTGAGGCTGCAGCATACGAGCTGATCTTCAACCGAACCGTTGCCTCACAGATGACCGATTGCACCGGCGAGACCATGTCGGTCAAGCTTGGCGCCACCGCCACAAGCGGCGAGGTCGCCGAGTTCTCCGCCAGCGGAACCGTCATCACGCACCAGGGTTTCCGCAAGGTCTACACCGTCTCGAAGGCCGTCGACGCCGAAGAAGATGAGTCTGACAACGAGCGCAAACTTCCCGCTATGGCGGTTGGCGATTCGCTCGACATCAAGGACCTTCTTCCCGAGGGTCACGAAACCCAGCCGCCGTCGCGCTACACCGAAGCGTCGCTGGTGAAGAAGCTCGAAGAACTTGGGGTGGGTCGCCCGTCGACCTTCGCCTCGATCATGGGCACCATCCAGGACCGCGGTTACGTGTGGAAGAAGGGTTCGGCCATGGTGCCGTCCTTCACCGCATTCTCTGTTGTTGGTCTGCTCGAAGGTCACTTCCCCGATCTCGTCGACTACGCCTTCACCGCCAAGATGGAAACCGATCTTGATGCCATTGCCGGCGGAAGTGGTGAGGCCATTCCGTGGCTCACCAAGTTCTACTTCGGTGAAGGCGAAATGTCGGAAGGCCTGAAGAAGAAGGTCGACGAACGCCTGGGCGAAATCGATGCCCGCGCCATCAACACCATTCCGCTCGGCATCTCTGAGGACGGCGAAGCTGTTGTCGCTCGAGTCGGCAAGTACGGCCCGTACGTTCAGTGCGGCGAGGCTCCCGGACCCGACGAGAAGGCCCGCACCGCCAGTATCCCCGAAGAGCTTGCTCCCGATGAGCTCACCGTCGCGAAGGCGATGGAGTACATCGAGGCACCGAGTGGCGATAAGGAACTTGGCGAAGACCCAGAGACCGGCCTCATGGTGTACGCCAAGGCTGGCCGCTTTGGTCCGTATGTGCAGCTCGGCGAAATCGTCGATGGCGAAGACAAGCCCAAGACCGGTTCGTTGTTCACCACCATGTCGCTCGACACCATCACGTATGAAGAAGCGATGAAGTTGCTCTCGCTTCCTCGCGAGATCGGTGAAGATCCTGAAGACGGCAAGATGATTACCGTGCAGAACGGTCGCTACGGCCCGTACCTCAAAAAGGGTAAGGACAGCCGCAGCATGGAGAAAGAGGATCAACTCTTCACCATTACGCTCGACGAGTGTTTGAAGCTTCTGGCCGAGCCCAAGCGTCGTGGTGGCGGCACCGCAAAGCCACCGCTTCGTGAAGACCTTGGTGAAGACCCTGAGACCGGCAAAGAGATGATTTGTAAGGACGGTCGATTCGGTCCGTACGTCACCGATGGCGAGTACAACGCCTCGCTGCGCAAGGGCGACACGGTGGAAGAGCTCACTACCGAACGGGCTGCCGAACTGCTAGCCGAACGTCGGGCCAAGGGTCCGGCAAAGAAGGGCAAGAAGGCCGCCAAGAAGACGACGAAGAAGAAGGCCACCGCCAAGAAGAAGGCCACGGCAAAGAAGGCCACCAAGAAAGCACCGGCTAAGAAGAAAGCTGTAGCCAAAAAGAAGGCTGTAGCAGCGAAGGCCGAACCGGCTGCCGAGCCAGCAGACGACGCC
>CALGZB010000049.1 GCA_937934655.1 uncultured Acidimicrobiales bacterium
GCCGAATAGTTCTTGCAGGCCGCTCATGTCGCCGCTGAGTTCGACATTGCGCATCTTGTCTTCAAGCGCAGCCGGGTTGGGATGGAACCCCGATGCGTGGTCGCCTAGGAGCTCGAGGAGGCGTTCGCGAACGTGGGGCACCCGGAAGACCGCATGGTGAGCAACCTCGTTGAGGCACACCCACAAACGCATGTCGTCGACGTCGACACTCCATGAGTCGCGGAACTCCTCGACGTTCTCGCCCACCACGACGAGCACGTCGCCATCCTCGCGGGGGATGGGTAGGTCGTAGGTTCCGAGCGAGCGTTGAGCCAGGTGGCCGACCATCGAACCGGCGGTCATGTTGAGCATCATCGGGCCCATCATCGCCATGATCGGGGCGAGGAACGCCGCACTCGGGTCGCCTGGGTCTGCTGGGGGAGGGGTCGCCGATAGTGATTCGGTAAGCCGCTCGAAGATGGGGCGGTAGGTGTCGATGGTCCGGGTTGCCCATTCGGTGCGAGTGATCACTTCAAGGGAAAGCGGGAGCCCGCCGGACGACACCGTAAGCCCGGTGGCGTTGGCGATCTGAAGCTCGGCGATACGGAGGAGGTTCTCGTACGCGATCCGTTCGAGCGGGTCGACGTTGGGAGGACTTTGGCCACCGGAGGCGATGGTGACGGCCATCTGACGAGCACCGCTCCAGTCGGGCGATGACTGGTTCTGAAACATTTTGAACAGGTCGCCAAACATCGGGATCTGCGAGAACGGGTCGGCTGGATTCGGTTGCCCGTCGTTCTCATCGGAGGGTTCTGGGAGATCGTCGCTCATGGTTGTGAGGGAACTTTCGGTGGTACGAGTGGGAACTGGCGCCTCTTCGTTGGCATGGTAGATCCTATGAGCGGCTCTGTGACTGGCGAGATTCGAGAAAATATGGCGGAAGATGAATCGACGCTTACCTCTCGCGTTGTGGTTACCGGAGCTTCTGGAATCATCGGAAGCAGCGTGGCGTCTGCGCTCCGCACCTCGCTTCCGTCGGCCCGAATCGTAGGTATCGACCGCTATGGCGGGTCCTCGACCCTCGACGATTTCCATCTGGCCGATCTCGCAACCGCTGACCCAGCGGAGTTGCTGGTAGCGGCTGACACGTTGGTGCACTGCCTCTTCAATGTGCGCGCCGATGCGGTGACGCCCGAAGATGGTCGTCTCGATCTGGCGATCATCCGCCGAATCCTCGATGGTGCTACCGCAGCGGGGGTGAACCATGTGGTCATCTTGTCGACGACCATGGTCTATGGCGCATGGTCGGATAACCCGATGCCGATCACCGAAGATGCTCCGGTTCGTCCCAACCGTGAATTCGCCTTTGCCGCCCATATGGCGATGGTCGAACAGGCTGCGAAGGATTGGGCTGGGCACGATGACAATCGGATTCTTTCGATCGTCCGACCTGCGGTTGTGGTGAGCGAAGCTCGTCGCGGCGGATTGAGCGACCTGCTCTCCTCGGCCTCGGTTATCAAGTCGGAGTCGGGCGAAGCACCTGCCCAATATCTCCATGTCGATGATCTGGCCTCCGCAGTTGCCATCGTTGTGGCAGAACAAGTTGGTGGGCCGATTAACGTTGCCCCCGATTCGTGGATCACATCGGATGGTCTGATTGCTCTGGCCGGGCCAAAGCCGCGGCTGCGGGTACCCGACTGGGCAGCCCGACTTCTTTCGGCGATTCGGTTCCGGCTGGGGTTCACCCGAACGCCGCCGGGGATTCTGCCGTACGTCACGCACCCCTGGGTGGTGGCAAACGACCGCATCAAGGCCCTCGGTTGGGAGCCCACCAATTCCAACGAAGAGGCGTATGTGGCAGGCCACGATGCCGGTCCGTTGGGGAACCTCAACGCAAAGCGTCGCCAAATGTTGGCGCTCGGTGCGACTGCCGCGGTCATCGTCGGTGGAGCGGTCGGCATTGCCTTACTCATTCGACGATCACGCTCGACCAAGGGTTAGCCGTTGCCCCGTGGTGGGCGAAACCTAGCCTTTGATTTGGGCTCGGATGCCGAGAGTGATGTCGACGGCGATCATCTCGCCGCCCCGCATGAGGGTGATTTCAGTGATCTGGCGGGACGCCAGATTGTCGAGGGTGCGCCACAGCGCTTTCATGTCGGACACGTTGTAGCGGGCCACCGTGATGATGGTGTCGCCTTCCTCGATGCCGGCAGCGTCTGCGGGGGAATCCTCGACGACTTCATCGACTCGAATACCTTTGCCCTGCTCGACGGACCTGCCCTTGATCCCGATCCAGGCCACGTGTTTCACGAAGCCGCTTTCGATGATCTGGTGCGCTGCGAGACGCACCGCCGAAATGTCGAGTGCGTAGTTGTAGGGCCCTGACTGGTCGACCGGCAACAGCATTGCCACGACGTCGCCGCTGTCGTTCATGAGTGGGGCTCCGGCCGATTGCTGGCCTACCGGGGAGTCGAATTCGAGGAGTTCTTGACGGTGGAATCCGTTGTCGTCGGCGACAACCTTGTCGGTGGCGAGCACCGGTGATCCGCTGGTGGAGGTACTCCACGTATCGGCGATATGGACGAGGTCGCCGCGAGAGGGGTCGGAGTCGGTCATCGCTGCGACGGAAAGATCGTTGGCATCGATCTTGAGTACGGCGATGTCGAGGATAAAATCGCCGCCGACGATTTCGGCATCGTAGGTCTGTCCATCGGGAGCAGTAACAACGAGTTGGGTTGCGCCAGCGATGAGTTTGCGCGCCGTAGCGATGTAACCATCGTCGTAAATCATCACCCCGTTGCCCTGAGCCTTGCCTGCGCCACCCCATCGTTCGATACGCATGACGCCATCGTGAGAGGAAAAAGGCGCTGGAGCCGAGGTGGGCGGGACAGTCGTAGACGCCAAGCTGATCTTCGAGATCGTGGTGGCTTGTTCTGAGGCGACGAGCGTGTTCGAACCCGGTCCTGGTGAAGCCAACGACAAGACGATTACGGCGATGAGAGCAAGGGATGCTCCGAGGCTAATGAGGCCAACCGGATGACGTCCGCGTGGTTGGGGAACGGGTCCGCCGTTTGCGGCTGCCATCATCGCTCCGATTTCGGAGGGGTGGCGCCACACGGGCTCGTCGAGAGGATCCGTCTCGAAAGACGGGTCGGGACGCGAATCGTCCGTGTTATCAAAGCCCTCCGTTGCCACAAGCTGAAGAATACAGAGAGAAAGCCGCAGGTAATCCGCGGGAGGCTGCATTTTCCGGGATGGTGCTCGTTCGGCGAGTAGGACGTGAGAGGTTGATGAGGCGTAGTCTGGTGAATGAGATGAGCGAAATATCTTCCGTTCAGCATCCGCCTGCTGATAGCGACACCTGGCTCGCACTGTCGACGAGTGAGCTACCCGTAGCTGACGCCTATGCGTGGGCGGTCCGCCCCGACTGCGGCGCCGTGGTTCTTTT
The DNA here is from genome assembly GCA_937934655.1 of uncultured Acidimicrobiales bacterium. GTDB lineage: Bacteria > Actinomycetota > Acidimicrobiia > Acidimicrobiales > SHLQ01 > CALLQB01. Next base: position 3,428 of record CALGZB010000049.1, read on the forward strand.
CTCGGGCACAGCGCGCGATCACTCCGAAGGGCGCGAAGACGTTTCGCTTCTCGAGTACGAAGCGTATGAAGAGCATGTCGTGCCTCGGCTTGGTCAAGTCGTAGACGAGCTCCGTTCGCAATGGCCCGACGTGCGTCGTGTCGCCATGATCCACCGTATTGGTCCGGTTCCAGTAGAAGAGGCTGCGGTGATCGTCGTTGTGTCGTCTCCTCATCGCGGCGCCGCCTTCGAAGCCGGAAAGTTCGGAATCGACGCCTTGAAGTCATCGGTTCCAATCTGGAAACGCGAGAAATGGCGCGACGGCGAAAGCTGGGGCCTTGAGCCGCAACACATCACCGAGGCCGGTTCATGAACGCCGCATTCTTTCTGTTGATCGCCGTCGGACTGAGCGTCTTTGGCTCGCTGGTTCTTTGGCTGTGGACCGCTCGTCCGAAGGGCTTCACCCACAGCATCGATGAATTCGACAAAAATCTGCAGGCTCTGCGTCCCGATGGGTCCGAGCAGCAGAGCGACGCCGACTACTTCGGGCTCTAGAGTCTCTTCCTATGGCCCGCGACCTTGCGATCGACCTCGGTACTGCCAACACGTTGGTGTACGCGCGCGGCGAAGGCATCGTCTTGAACGAGCCGTCGGTGATCGCACTCAACAGCCAGACCAAAGAGGTTCTGGCAATGGGAACCGAGGCGTGGCAGATGATCGGGCGCACGCCGTCCTACATCGTTGCGGTTCGGCCACTCCGTCATGGCGCCATTACCGACTTCGAAGTCACGCAGCGAATGATCCGGCTTCTTCTTGAACGTGTCGGTGTAAGTCGGTTCAACAAGCCACGGGTCATCATCTGTGTTCCGTCGGCCATTACTGCGGTCGAGCGCCGAGCGGTTACCGAAGCTGCGCGTCGGGCTGGCGCCTCAGATGCACAGCTCATTGAGCAGCCAATGGCTGCGGCCATCGGCGCCAACCTTCCGATCAACGAGCCCATTGGCAATATGGTCATCGATATTGGCGGAGGAACATCCGAGGCGGCGCTTATCTCGCTAGGCGGCGTTGTTGCTCTTGAAGCGGTTCGGGTGGGGTCGTTCGATATCGACGCTGCCATTCAATCCTATGTTCGTCGCCAGTACGGGATCGCAATTGGCGAACGCACCGCCGAAGAAATCAAGCTCACAATTGGTTCTGCTGCACCCACCGAGGGCGAAGTGATGGCCGAGGTTCGTGGCCGCGAACTTATGAGCGGGCTCCCCAAGACCGTTGTTCTCTCGCCCGATGAGATCCGGGGCGCTACCGATGAAACGGTCTCGGCCATGGTCGACGCTGTGCTTGCCTGCCTTGCGCAGGCACCGCCTGAGCTCGCTCAGGATCTCATTCAGCAGGGCATTCATCTCGTGGGCGGCGGCGGGATGCTCCGTGGTCTCGATTCGCGTATTGCCGGCGAGGCCGACGTGCCGGTCAACCTGGTCCAGACACCACTCGAGTGTGTTGTTCTGGGTGCTGGTCGCTGCATCGAATCCTATGAAGCCGTGAAGGCGATGTTCATGGATTCGAAGCGCTAACTACCGACCGAGAATATCCTCAGCGGCTTGACGTACTTGCCAGTCGCGATCTGTTGTGGCGGTTTCTAACGCGGTGATGATGCGCGGTCCATCGAACGGTGCCAGGGCGAGCGCTGCCCGTCGCCGGATCTGTGGAACGTCGTTCAGTCCGGCGAGGATTGCGTCGACTGCCCTTTCGTCGCCCAATGCCCCTAGCGATGCCACGGCGGCTTCACGGCAGAGTGGATCGTCGTGATCGGTAGCCATCGTGATCAGATCTGACACGACCTCGTGAACGTCGGGTGCATCGATTCGTTCGCCGCAGGACCAGGCGGCCACCTCGGCGACCGCCGAGTCATCATCAGCGAGGAGCGATCGGATTGCGACACCGGGATGGTTCGCGGCAATCGTTGCTGCTCGTCGTCGAACTCGTGGTGTTGCATCGCTGAGTCCAGCCTCTAACTCGGCGTCGGTAAGAGTCCCGATTCGTTCGAGAGCACCGAGAGCGGTTGCCCGAACCTGGTCATCGGCTGCTTGAAGGAGCTGCCGGGCGGTGATTGAGTCACCCTCGTGGCCAGCGATTGCTGCCGCCCGGCGATCGGCGAATTTGTGCGATTCTTCGGGGGTCACGTTGTAAGTGTCGCCGCTGAGAGTGATGGTTGCCGACACGAAGTGCTAAAGACCTATTGGATTGCACCGAAAGGACTTTGATAACGAAGGAGTTCCCCCTGTGCCCCACATGGTGATTATTCACACAACCGAACAGAAGTCGTTCTATCCGTGCGACGATCTTGATGCCGCTGTCGCGACGATTGAGCGGTTTCGTAACGAGGACAACGTCGAGTCTTGTGAGCTTTTCGAGCTCAGCCCGATCTCTTTCGAGTTCAAGCCGTACTACCACGTTGCTCTCTCGACCGGTTCGGTCGCTCCGAGCGCCACAGCGGACGCACCAGGAGTTGTTCCGACTTCTGACCTGGCCAGCAACCTGTCGTCGCTGGCTGATACTCCTCCGGTATCCGAGGCACCGAGTGCGCCGTTTCTTTCTGCCGTCGAATCGCCAAGCGCCACCGAAGCCGGAGCGAGTGATGTCTTTGATCCCGCTCCATCATTCACGCCGTTGAGTGAATCGTTCGCAACGACCAGCCCCGAAGCTGCACCAGACATCGGTATGGCAGACGCCGCACCGTCAGCGCTCGACACGACGCTGGCAAACGTTGGCGTTCCGACGAACCCTCCGATTCCCCCACTTCCCGAGGCAATCCCACCCGCACCGGCTTTTGGTGAAGCACTCGCCGAGCCGATGTCGCCGCCACCTGCGGTTGACCCGTTTAGCCAGTCTCCAGCCGACGCCGCCGCTGTCGCCACTGGCGCTCCGTCTGGCTTTGGTTTCGAACTCGGCAACGACGAGGCCAACACCGGCTTCGATCCGTTCCAAGCTGACGAACCGGCAGCTGCGCCGGTAACCGACCTGTTCGAAAGCGGTGCCGAGCTTCCGCCGCCACCACCGCCGCCACCACTTGAGGCCGAAGTTGAGGAAGAACCTCGGCGTGGTCTCTTTGGCCGCTAGGTAAACCCCAGCCGCCCGCTACTACGAGACGGCAGTTTCCAAGAGATAGCCAGCCAAGAACACCATCGCTCCGATGAGGCCCGCCACGGCAATGCCCAGCAGAACAACAATAACTGCGAGCATGACTACTGCCCGAAGGCGTTGCCACCATCGGACTTTGGCGTTTTTGCCGACGGTGGGCTGCTCGGGTTGTTGGTAGCCAAGGCCGAGGTAGCCCCACCATGGCCGTGACATCATCGGCGAGTCGCCTCGAGGCGAGTGCGGTGCATGTGGGTTTTCGCGGGGCGCGGCGGTCGCCAAGTGAACGAAGTCAGCAGCCGACATCAGCTGGCCGGCTTGGTCACTGGAGTGATTTGAGCGATTTGCCGGGGTAGCGCGTAGGAGTATCGCCTGCGAGATGGCAGGCTGGGCAGTAAGCACAAATCCAATAAGTGCAACAAGAGTGAGCATCAGAGTGGCCGACAAAAAAATCACGATGTCTGAAACGTTATCGTCCGATGGCGTCCACGGTGAGCCAGGCCCTGAAATGACCGATTCTGGTCTGCTCGACGATGAAACCGAAAAGCCACGTCGGTTCTGGCTTTCCCTGGGTCTCGGGTTGGCTGCGGTGGCGGCAATCGCTGCCGGTATCGCCAGCTTTATCTCGGTTCCTTACACCGCTTTTGAACTGGGGACCGTTAACCCGATCGAGGACATCGTCGAGATCGATGGCGCCGAGACCTTCCCTAATGAAGGCGAACTGTTCTTTACCACCGTGCGTCTGAACAGGTTGTCGGCGCTCGAGTGGGTCTTTGTGCGATTCGGACCGGCGGTCGACATCTTCGATACCGAAGCGGTATTTGGTACCCAAACCCAGGCCGAGTCTCGCCAGTGCAACGCCCAGATGATGGTGAGTTCGCAGTCGACCGCCAACATTGTTGCGCTTACGTACCTGGGGTACGACGTCTTTGACCCCACCGGTGTCACTGTTGACGGTGTGGCTGACGGTTCGGCGGCGGACAACATTATCGAGTGCGGCGACGTGATCATCGAGGCCGATGGCGCCGATATAACTACGACCAATGAGTTGCGCGATGCAGTTCTGGCGCGAGCGCCCGGCGACGTCATTGAGTTGCTGGTTGAACGCGATGGCGAGCCGACCGAGGTGAGCCTTCCGCTTGGCGAGGTAGACGGTGAGCCTCGCATTGGCGTCTCGATTGGTACCCGGCTTTCGGAGAACGATCTTCCTATCGACCTCTCGCTGAACGTTGAGGGCGTCGGTGGTCCGTCGGCGGGTCTTGCCTTCACGTTGTCCTATATCGATCTGCTCACCGAGGGTGAGCTGACGGGCGGAAACGATGTCGCGGTCACTGGCACGATGAGCTTGAACGGTGCGGTCGGCCCAATCGGTGGTGTTCGCCAAAAAGTCGCGGCAGCGATCCGTTCGGGTGCCGACACGATGCTGATCCCGGCCAGTCTGCGTCAGAGCGAACTTGACCGTGCGTTTGCCGAGGCGGGTGAAGACATTGAGGTCATCCCGGTTGCTTCGGTTCAGGAAGCGATTGAAGCGCTGGCCGACCGTGGCGGCAACGGCCGCGAGCTCGTTGGGCCCAACGGGCCGATCGGCGCACCTTCGGAGAGTTAAGTGGATGTGGTTTTTCGACCGCTCTTGGTGTTTGTGGCCCTAGCCTGATCCTGATGGTCTCCGATGGAATGCCCCACATCGATGATCCGCGAACGATTCGCGAAGCTACCTTTTCGACGTCGTTCCGCGGTTTCGATCAGCTCGAGGTTCGCGCCTTTTTGCAGACGCTGGCTCGCCAACTCGGCGATATCGAAGACCTTCGGGTTGAGGCGCAGGCCAAGGTAGAACAAGCCGAACTCGAGCTTGAGGCAGCCAAAGAAATCGACGAATCGGTCCTTATGGCTCGACTCGGCGAGGACGCCACACGAATCCTTCAAACCGCTCGTGATCAAGCCAGCGAACGGCTGGCACAGGCCGAACAAGATGTTGCCGAGCTGCGCTCCCGCGTCGATTCTGAAGTCGCTGCAATTCGTGCGGCTGCCGATGAGCAAGCAAAAGAGACGCGCAACGAACTCGACATCCAGCAAGCCTCGCTCGATGCAGCCATCGCAAGCGAGGAAAGCGTGCGGGCACAACATCGCTCCGACGCCTTGGCGCAGGCACAACGAGAAGCCGACGACTTGCTTGCACAAGCACGAGCAAAGGGCGACGAGACCCTTGCCGAGGCGAGAGAAGAAGGCCGAGCGATGGTGGCTGAGGCCCGTATCGTTCGCGAACGAATTCTGGCTGATCTTTCTCGCCGCCGAACCAATGCCAAGGTTCAGCTCGAACAGTTGCGCGCTGGTCGCCAACGCCTTCTTGATGCGGTTGATTTGGCGTCGGTAACGGTGGCCGATGTGAACCGTGAGCTGGAGAATGCTCTTCCCGAGGCTCGTCTTGCCGCGGAAACCGCTGGTCTCACTGTTCCGTCTCCGGCTTCGGTGGCCGAGATCGAATCCGAGATCGAATCGGCTCGTCTTGTGGGCAATCCGTTTGTTACCTCGGCCGAGGTCGACCAGGCGTTGGCCGAAGGTTCTGTCGGTTCGGATACCAACGGCGAGCCGGTCGAGTATTCGACGGTGTCCGAGAAAGAAGAATTCGAAGATGCGGATGCTGAGTCGGAGTCGGGTGATCTCGCGTCGACCCGCCAGAAGTCAGCTGGGTCCGCACCCTTTGATATCGATAGCGAGGATCAGCTCGAAGATGACTTCGACTCGCCTGGCGTGGTGCTCGCCGAGCTTGGTGATGACCGTTCCTCGATGTTTCGCCGCAAGAAGAACCTTCCGCCGGTGGCCGACGAACTCCCTCGGGACCAGGTGCCAACGATTGAACTCGAGGCCGATTTCGAACAGGTCCGGGCGCTTGATCCAACGATCGAGCTCGAGGCGGTCGTCGATGAGTTCGACGACGCCGCCGAAGTAGCGCCAGAAGTTCCAGAACTCGAGTTGGTCGAGGACCTCCCCGACGAGGAACCGCTGGCCGACGCTGATGAGCGTCTTGTCGGGGTCGCGCCTGAAGGCGCCGAAGATTCCGTCGAGGTCGCAGACGTTGAGCTTGAAGACGTTGAGCTTGAAGACGTTGAGTCTGAAGACGTTGTGCTGGACGTCGATGAAGAACACGACGAGCCAGAGCCAGAGCCAGAGCCAGAGCTAGAGCTAGAGCTAGAGACCGAGACTGAGCCGGAACCAGAACTCGAGGCTGAAGCCTTGGCCCCGGTTGTCTCCATCGTGGCCGACCCCGTCGAACACACGGAGCACGAATCCGAACCCGTTGAAGAAACGGAGCCCGAGCCCGAGGTCGCGCAGGGCGATTCGCTGGATTCCGAAGACACTGATTCCGAAGAGACCGATCAAGATGATGATGTCATCGCTGACGGCGCGCCAGACGATGACGTCGACGCGCTCTTCGATCGCCTTCGTGCCGATCGCGAACAACGGGTGGCCCACGCCTCGGCGGTCCTCGCAGCGGCTGAGGACCCAGTGGCGGGAATCGAGACGACAGAGCTCGAGACGACAGAGCTCGAGCCCGAAGAGCCCGAAGAGCCCGAAGCGCCAGCGGCTGTCGATGAGCCTG
>CALGZB010000050.1 GCA_937934655.1 uncultured Acidimicrobiales bacterium
CCTCCTTACGACCTCGATCGCCGATGTTGGCGCCCCCCTCAACGAGTCGTACGCCGAATTGGATACCGCCGTCTCGGGTCCATCGGTCTCCCAAGGTGATGGCCCTGTCGCTGCCACGAGGGCGCCGGTTCCAACTGCCACGGTCGATGCGATCACGGCCGCCGGGTTCGAAGCCGTGGGTTTTTCATCGCCCTACGCTCAAGTAATCGACAGCAATGGAAGCGCCGGTGGACAAACCCAGGCGGCTTCCAATCTCGCTGAGCCATGGCTCGGCGATTCCTTACTCAATGCCTTCGAGATCGTCGAAGGATCAGCGCCGGCTGGCCTTGGTGAGATGGCGCTCGACAAAACCACCGCTAGTGATTCCGGGCTCTCTATTGGCGATGTCGTGACCTACGTGACTGACGGCGGCCCGCAAGAGGCCGAACTTGTTGGCATTGTTTCGTTCGGTGGCGCCGACAACGACCCGTATGTTTCTACGGTGCTGCTCGATCGGGCTGATCCGGTGTTCGAAGTTGAACGCGGTTACGACTACGCACTCGTCGCTGGGGATGCGTCTGCTACCGATGCAACCTCCACCATCGCCGCGTTGCCAGAGCTAGACGGTCTTGTAGTCGAGACCGGCCCTGAATGGATCGCTGGCGAGATCGACGAGCTCAACTCCTTTCTCGGGTTCTTCGAGACGTTTCTCACCGTCTTCGCGGTCATCGCCGTCGTTGTCGGCATGTTGATTGTCACCAATACCTTCACCGTGTCGTTGGCGCAGCGCACCCAGGAACTCGCGTTACTCCGCCTGGTTGGGACTACCCGACGCCAGCTCATGTCGCAGGTGGTTATCGAAGCGCTTCTGCTCGGACTTGCGGGCACCGCGCTCGGCATAGTCGTCGGCTTGATCGGCCTCAGTGCGATGGGTGCCTTCCTGGACATCCTCGGACTCACCATCGAGCGGTCGAACGCAATCGCTCCCTCGGCGATCATCATCGGTGCAGTTGTGGGAATCGGCGTCACCGTCGCCGCAGCGGTGCTGCCAGCTCGAAAGGCCACTGCTGTTGCACCAATCGAAGCACTACGCACCAGCGAGGTGGAGCCTCCGTCTGCTGGGCGGCGCCGGCGTTTGACTGTCGTGATAGTGGGTCTGCTTGGCCTTGCCGGCTTGGCGTACGGATCGATCCAGGCAGATGTTCTCTACACCGGCATCGGCATCGCCCTCCTGTTTCTCACCCTTTATCTTGGTGGCGAGTACCTCATTCGTGGCGCAGCCCGAATGGCTCGACCTCTTCTGGCACTTGCTGGGCCAACGGGGACGATCGCCAGCCGCAATCTTGAGCGCAACGCCGGCCGAACAGCGGCAGCCGCTAGCGCACTGATGATCGGGGTTACGCTCATCACCTTTTTCACGCTCATGGCGGCCACTATCGGCCAGTTCGTAGCGGGCGATTCGGCCGAAAAGCTTAGGACAGATTACGTGGTCCAGGGTGTCGGAAACCCGGCTGGACCGGTACTCGGCGAGGATCTGCTCGACACGCTCAGGCTTGTTGATGGCGTCGACACCGTCGCGGCCACCTACCTCTCGACCATCACCCCAGCTGCTGAAGTAGAGGTTGCTCGACCAGGCCCCGGCGACGGCGTCTTAGGCGTAGCAATCGCTGACCTCGATGACTTGCAGGCGGTTTTTGACTTCGAGATAGTTGCAGGTTCCATCGCCGACGTCAGCGGATCATCGGTGATTATCGATGAGGCAACAGCCGATTCGTTCGGGCTCGAGGTTGGACAGCCGTTCCTCGCGACGGCTTTGGCCGGCCAAATCGAACTTCAAGTCGCTGCTGTTGTTGCACTCACGCTTCCGGGCCAGCCGCAACCAGCGGTGATCGGTGACCTCGACCTCGCCGACGTTGTCGGCTTCGAAGGGCCAGCGACGGTCGCCTATGTCAACGGCACGGCCCAAGAGACAGCGCTGACAGCGGCGATAGCGATACCCACGATCGACGTTCTCTCGACCGATGAATACGTCTCGAGTTTGGGCTCGAACCTCGACACGATCCTTGCGCTTGTCTACGCCCTACTGGCCGTTGCCGTCATCATTGCATTGGTCGGGATTGCGAACACCGTGTCGCTGGCGATATCGGAACGAGTTGGCGAGATAGCCGCAGTGCGAGCGGCCGGTGCGAGCATGCGCCAGATCTTCTGGTCGCTCATCTCCGAGTTCGGATTGCTCGCCCTAGTCGGCGTGCTCTCGGGCGTCATTTTCGCCTGGGTTGCTGCCGCCAGTTTCTTCCAGGCTCTCTCGGGTGGTCAGATCAGCTATCCGCAAACCAACCTCGGCAGCGGGGCAGTAATCATCGTCGGTGGCCTGCTTGGCGGAGCCCTCGCAGCATGGTTGCCTGCCCGATCTGCGTCTCGTGCCGACCTCCTCGACGTTTTACGGGCCGACTAGGACCTTTGGTCAGACCGAAGAAGGATCGCGGACCTGGCTTGGGAGAACCCCCAAGTGCCGCTTCACAAACTTCGAGAAGTTTGATGGATCTCGAAAACCAAAGTCGAGCGCAATCTGAGCGGTGGACCGATCGGAATGGGCGAGGAGTCGACGGATCTCCAACGCAATCCGCTCATCGAGCACTTGTCGGGCGGTTTGGCCTGCAACCTGCTGGCATGCGCGGTCAAGAGTTCGAGAGCTGTAGCCGAGATCCCGAGCAAGGTTACTCACGCTCGGGCGCTCGTTAAGGCGCTGCTCGATGAGGGTTCGAAAGTCGACATACGGGACAGGCAGTAGTGAATCGCCGTCCTTCTCCAACTCGGAGAATTCGATCGCAAGCCGCAAGAGTAGAACACAGTGCATCGCCTTCATGAGAGCGATACTTCGTTTTGAACCGTCGAATCGTTCCTGCTCCCGCTGCAGTTCGCCTACTCGACCAAGGACCTTGTCCAACACTTGATCGTTGAGCTGCCAGTATGTCGCTTGGTTGCTTCCCGGGAACCAGTCATTCCCGTCAGGATCGGGATGATGAGATTCATGGGGCCAGATAATCATCACCGCCTCGAGATCAGATCCCGGAATGAAACGCTGCACCTGACCCGGATGAATTCGCAACAGCATCCCTGCGGCCAGGTCGATGGACTCGAAGTCGACCTCATGTTTGCCAGTTCCCGCTGTGCACACAACGAGTTGATGGAAGTCAGCTCGCTGGCGGTCGGCAAGCTCTCGACCTTCGATTCGTGCGAGGACTGCTTGACGGCTCACGATCTCTACCGGCAGTAAAGGCGACCCTTGCTGGGGCACATACCGGACTGCCAACGGCGGCAAAGCGGAAGGTTGTAGCGAAGTCGTCATGGCTGGTCGTCACGGTACCAAGGACAGCTTTACGAAAGCTTGATGTTCCTCGCGTCAAAGCGTTGATATTGGATTGCTTGAATACATGACATAACCCCAAACAAACCCGGCAATACGCCGACGAAAGGAAATGTCAATGCTGTTTGCAGCAACCGAAATTGGATCACACGGAGCCCGCTCTGGCGGTCGTCCTGGTGGTTTCTTGTTCCTGATTCTTCTTGGCCTACTCGGACTTATGCTGGTTCGTCGAAGGGCCCATCGCGTGGGTGGAGGTCACAGCGGAGGCCACGGTGCGAGTCCTCTGAATCGACTTCAGCAGCGATTCGTGGATGGACAGATCAACCAGGCCGAATTTGAACATCGCCGAGCGGTACTGAGAAGCGATAAGAACATTCCGCCAGCGCCAGCCACAATGGCACCGCCCGAACGTGAGCCCGTCGATGAGGAAAATCTCGACGACGAGAGCTAGGCGTTCCAAGTTTGGCCGGTCACTGGATTCCGCCACCAGTGGCCGGCCATTTGCCGTTTTGGATTGGCGGTATCGGGGAAACGTTGCTTCTAGAACTCAGACCTTGCGGAGCCGAACGGTCCCTTTGCCGTCTGCCTTCGCTTCGTACAGCGCCTCATCGGCGGTTCGCACCAGCTGGTCGGGGCCCACCTGGCTATCGGTCGACCAACTGATTCCCACCGTCAGCATCATTGCGTGAGTCGAGCCGTCGTCAAGGTTCAACGGCTCAGAAAAGCTTGCGAGGATTCGTTCGCCGAGTTCGATGGCTTCTTCGGCCGAATCAAGGCGAGCCGGGAGCACGACAAACTCGTCTCCGCCCCATCGCCCGACGATGTCGCCTACCCGCACAGCTCCGGTAAGGGCCTTTGCCGCCGCAGCGAGCACTCGGTCACCAAAGTCATGGCCGTGCTCGTCGTTCACGGATTTGAAGTCGTCGAGATCAATGAAGATGACTGATGCCGGATGACCTCGTCGACCCGAGGCCTCCAGCGTGTCCTCGAGGGACTGCTCAAACTTGCGCCGGTTCGCCAAGCCGGTAACCGGATCGTGCAACGCAAGATGGCGGAACGCCTCTCGTTCTCGACGAATCTCGGATTCGAGTTCACGGCGAACGTAGAGATCGCCGATCAGGCGGGCAAGCACCGTCATCATTTCGACCGACGTTTCGGTCATCGCATCCGCTGTCGAGAAATTGTCGATCGAGAGGAAGGCCACTGGCACTCCATCGACCAACACAGGCGCCGATACGTTCGACTTAATCTCGGAGAGTCGACCCACCGTCTCCAGCCACTCGGTGATTTCGGGCGTGCGTTCGTCGACGGTGAACTCTTTGACGATCTCCGCCTGCGGGCTCTTGGTATCGCGAAAGAAGTGGCTCTTATCGAGGACTTGCTGTTGCAGCCCTTCGAGGTCGAAGCCAACCGCCGCGACGAACCGAAATGTTGTGGTGTCCGGTATCGCAAGCTGGATGCTCCCGGCCTGCGCTCCAGGAACAACGCTGACCGTGCGTTCAAGGAGCCGCTGGAAGAAGTCTTCGTCGTCCTGGGTGCTGTGGGCGAGCTCACCCAGTTCAAGGAGCGCGGCAAGAAACCGCTTCTGTTCGGCCAAGACCTTGTTCGCGGCCGTATTGGCGAGGTCGACGTCCGCCTTGGTGGTGAATTGAGCGAGCACTTCACCTGATGGAAGTAACCGCAAGTGGGCAACCATGCCTGGGAGTTGCCCGTCAGCTGGTTCAGCCGCGGAGCCCCCATGCGTGCGGGGGGTCATTTCCACCGTTGACGAAGCGCCGTCCCCAGCAACTGTTAGCTGTTCGAGTGCCGCAGCCCACTCGGGAGTGGACAATGGGTGAGCGAGCTCGGAGGCAGGGAGTCCGGTGACGTTTTGATCGTCAAGCCCAAATAGAGACCGGGCTTCACAACTGACTGCCATGATGCCGACGGGCGCGGACTTTTCAAGCCCGATAAGCACGGTCGGCACCGGGCTGAACTCAAAAAGGCTGCAACAGCAGCCGTCACTTTCCGTCACCCTCATGTCATCGGCACAAACGAACGACCAATAAAGCGTGCTTTTGGCGTTCGGATAGGCATCACACGGCCCGACCACTAGGTTCACCGGCATGCCACACCTGCCCGGAAGCCCCTTTTGGCAGCGCGTCGGCTCGCATTCCCAGGTGCTCGACTACCACCTGAGCATGCTGCTCGATACCGCCCGCATGGATTCCTATCGCCGGGCGATCAACGCATCGGTACAACCGGGCGATGTGGTGGTCGACATCGGCTGCGGCACCGGTGTCTTAACGTTCATGGCATGCGAAGCTGGCGCCGAAAAGGTCTACGCCATCGAAGGCGGTCCGGTCATCGAGGTCGCTCGCGAGTTAGCGGTCGACAACGGCTTCGCAGACCGGATTGAGTTTCTTGAGGGTTGGTCGATCGATGTCGGCCTTCCGGAACCCGCCGATGTGCTGATCACCGAGACCATCGGCAACGCCGGCCTCGACGAGGGAATCGTCGCCTGGACCTCGGATGCGCGAAAACGCCTTCTTCGTCCTGGAGCCCTGATCCTGCCCCAGAGGCTCCGCACATGGATTGCTGCAGCCGAGTCCTTCGACGATCACGCTCTTATCTCGGACTGGTTAACTCCCGAACTTCCCTACGATTACTCCGCAGCGTTCCTCCGGTCGGCCCGAACCCTTCTGTTCGCCGACATCACGCCGGTCAACCTCCTTGGCCAGCCAGAGATAGCTGCCGACACCGACCTCACAACAGCCCCGAACGAGACCACCACCTCCACCGGCATTTTGCAGGTCGACCGCGACGGCACACTGCACGGTCTGGCCTGCTGGTTCGATTCGCTTCTCTGTCCTGGCGTCACCGTCGACAATTCACCGCCACGAGAAGATTCAAGCTGGTCCCAGGGGTTCTTGCCTCTGGCCGAACCAATCGAGGTCTATGCCGGCGAACAGCTGCGCTGGAATCTGGCGGTCTCCGCCGACGGCGAGAGCTGGACGTGGGAGATCGACCTCGTCGATCAGCAATCACCCCTCAGCGATTCGTAGAGATCGGCTAGCAAGAGATGGGTGAGCAAGCGATAGTCTTGCCTTTCACTATCTCAGGAGAATTGCCGTCGTGGCCGCAAAGAAGCTCACCCCACTCCAAGAGTCCGAAGCTCGCCGTAAGGAAGCTGAGGCTGCCAAGGGCACGAAGAAGGCCGTCACTCGCACAGACGCAGAGAAGGCAGTCCGCAAAGAGCGCGTTGAGAAGGTCAAGGATGCTCTCACCCGCTCTGTCGGTGTGAAGGGCGACCAAGTACCTCCCGCCCGCAAGGCGCTCAAGAACTTCCTCCGTGATCTCAACGAACCGAACCAGCCTGACGATGCTCGATTCGAAGCCCTCATTGAAGCGCCGTTTAAGGCGCCGCCAAAGAAGAAGAACGACCGCTACTAGCCCTGTCACAAACAAATTGCCTCGAAGGGCCGCATGTACGCAATCGGTGTCCAAGACGACCAATCCCTAAAGCTCCAAGAGCGACCGACACCAGAGGTCAGCGCCACTGACGTGCTGATCTCGGTTCGCTCGGCCGGCCTCAACCGGGCCGACCTTATGCAGCGCATGGGCATGTATCCACCGCCCCCAGGGGCTTCGGATGTCTTGGGCCTCGAGGTCGCCGGAGTCGTTACCGAAGTTGGCGCCGACGTCACTGAATGGGCCGTTGGCGACCGGGTTTGTGCGCTTCTGGCTGGCGGCGGTTACGCCGAGTTCGCAGCCGTCGACGAGGGCTCTGTCTTCGCGCTCCCTGATTCCATCGGTTTCGCCGAAGGCGCCTGCCTTCCCGAAGCCATGATGACAGTCTGGGCCAATGTGTTCCTCCGTTGCGGCTTGCAACCGGGCGAGTCATTCCTTATGCACGGCGGCACCAGCGGCATCGGCGTTATGGGGCTTCAGATGGCCAAGTTGGCCGGCGCCGGAACGATCTTTGCCACCGCAGGTTCCGACGAGAAGGTCAACACCTGCCTAGATCTTGGAGCCCACGTCGCAATCAACTACCGCGAGCAGGACTTTGTCGAACTCGTCAAGGAACATGGTGGCGCCGACGTGATTCTCGATATGGTCGGCGGCGACTATCTACAGAAGAACATCTCGATTGCGAACCCCGACGGGCGCATCTGCAACATCGCCTACCAGAACGGCTTCGAGGCAACGGTGAACTTCGCACCGGTCTTGATGAAGCGACTTGTGGTGACCGCCACAACGCTGCGAGCTCGCCCCAACGATGCGAAGCGGCTGATCCGTGATGCCATCGCCAAGGACTTCTGGCCTGCGGTAGCCAACGGCACGATCCGGCCAATCCTCGACACGGCCTTTCCTATCAAGGACGCTGAGGCAGCCCACGAGATGATGACCAACGGCGGCCACATCGGCAAGATCGTCCTCGTCTCCGACGATAGCTAAACGCAGGTTTTGTCCACCGGGATCCGCAGCACAAACTCGCAGCCCTGCCCAGGTGAACTCTTGACGCTCAACTCGCCTCCGTGGGCTTGCGCTATGGATTGTGCGATACCCAAACCCAACCCGGAACCGCCACTCGTGCGGGCTCGGGCGGGATCTCCCCGGTAGAAGCGGTCGAACACCCGCTCGGTTTCCTCGTTGGTCAATCCGGGGCCGTCGTCGACGACCGAAATCATCAGCTCGTCTGGCTGGTGAACTGCGCAAATCCGGACCGACGCATCGGGAGCATGGATCAGCGCGTTATCAACCAGTACCGCCACTAATTGCCCAATCTTGTTCTTATCCATCTCGGCGACTGACTCAATCCCCGAGACGTCTAGCTCGACGGTTCGACCGGGGTGAGCGACCGTTGCACTTGCAACCACATCGCCGAGCAGTTCATCGACATCAACCGCCGCTATGTTCAACGGCTGCTCTTCGTCAAGGCGGGCAAGTTGAAGAAGATTCTCGACGAGTGAAGCCATGCGTCCGGCCTCTGATTGCATCCGGCGAACAACGTCATCGAGTTGCCCAGGCTCACGAAACCCACCCTCGGCATAGAGGTCGAGGTAACCCCGAATCGAGGTCAACGGCGTACGCAGTTCATGCGATGCGTCGGAGACAAACTGCCTGAGCTTGTCTTCGGACGCCTCGCGCCCGTCGAGCATCACGTTGAAGGCACCAGCCAGCTGGCCCGCCTCAGTCCGGTCATCGAAGTCAGGGGCTCGCTCGCCCTTCTCCCCTGCTGCGATGGATTTGGCTGTCTCGGTGACCGCCGAGATTGGCCGTAACCCGAGGTGCGCAACCCACCAAGCAATCACGCTAAGCAAAGCGGCCATGAGCAGCCCTGCTGTGGTGAACACCAGGATGAGGCGTTGCACCGTGGCATCAACGTCGGCGGATGGCACGGCGATAAAGAGGGTGTCGCCGTCGGGTCCAATCGGTTCGGCCAGCACTCGGAAGCTCGTCGAATCATCGGTGGAGCCGGCCGTGCCAAACGTGCGTTCTGCCGCCAATGCGAGCTCGGCAACGTCGGGCATCACCTCGAGCAGCTCGCCCTCGACCAATGCCTCGACGGCGCCATCGACCGATTTGATAGCGATGTACACGTCGGAGATCGGCCGTTGCGGTTCTTGCCTGGGTTCAGCGACCTCGGGCCTTTCGGCACTGTCGACCGCGCTGCCTTGGCCTGCTTGGGGTATTTCGGGCCTC
The DNA here is from genome assembly GCA_937934655.1 of uncultured Acidimicrobiales bacterium. Classification (GTDB taxonomy): domain Bacteria; phylum Actinomycetota; class Acidimicrobiia; order Acidimicrobiales; family SHLQ01; genus CALLQB01. The sequence continues at coordinate 9,032 of CALGZB010000050.1, forward strand.
GGGGGCCTCAGCGGCACGACCGATTCGAGTCGGGCGTCGAGCTGGCTCGTGAGCTGATTTCGTTGCGACACCACAACGCCTATGCCCAACCCCACAAAGAGCGCCACAACAACAGCGAACCCCGTGAGGATTCGGGTACGGAGCTTCACTGCTCGGCCCGCAAGCAGAACCCAACGCCGCGGATGGTGTGAAGCAGCTTGGGTTCTCCAGCATCGAGCTTTCGACGCAGGTAGCTCACGTAGGTATCGACGACCGAGGAATCTCCATCGAAGTCATAGTCCCAGACATGCTGAAGTATTTGCGCCCGGGTCAACACCCGGCCGACGTTGGACATCAGAAGATGCAACAACTTGTACTCGGTCGGAGACAGGTCGATGGTTGTCCCGTCGCTGGTTACGCGGTGCGCTTCATCGTCGAGCTCAAGATGTGCGCAGCGCAGGATCGAGTCCTTTGTTGCGTGGCCGGTCTGCGCCAACCGAAGCTGAACCCGGGCAACGAGTTCGGCGATAGCAAACGGCTTTGCCATGTAGTCGTCGCCGCCGCTGGTGAGTCCCTTCACGCGGTCCTCGGTAGCGTCCCGCGCTGTCAGAAAGATCACCGGTGTACGGTCGCCGGATTCACGGAGGCGCCGGAGCACATCGAATCCGTCGAGCTCGGGCATCATCACGTCGAGGACGATCAGCTGTGGCCGGTGCTCGGCAACCGCAGCAAGAGCTTCTCGCCCATTGGTGGCAGAGATCGTCTCGAGTCCGGCCAACCCAAGGCCGGACTCGACGAGGAAACGAATGTTCTCTTCGTCATCGACGACAAGAATGAGTGGAGAAGAATCAGTCATTAGGCGTCAGTCACTAGGAAGCAGGCATTGCTGCGATGATCGCAGCAGCTTCAGCCTCAATGGTAGCGGTGTCGACTGCGCCACTGGCCTGGCTACTCAACACGTCGACCCAGGTTGCGACAACGTTTTCGGCGAGGCCACTTTCGAACAGCGACTCCGTCATCGCAGCCGTAGCGTCGGCGTACATCTGAGCGAAGTTGTCGTCAGCTTTGAACCGGTTGGCGAGGACGTTGTCGCCGTCTCCGCCTGGGCCGCCTCGTCCGACTCCGGCTTCCCGTTCGCCACCCTCGGGGCGTTCGCCGCCGCGCTGACCGCCTCCGCCAACATTTGCGGTGTCGAATGCCAGGTTGAGATCCCAGTTCACCACGGTGATCGTTTCGGTCTCGTAGTCATAGTGGAGGTAGCTGTTATTGCCTCGGCCATCGATGTCATCGGCGTTGCCGATAAGGTCCTGGAATGCCAGGTACGTAGCAAATGCTTCGGTGTCGAGCCATTGGTCGAGTTCATCGCCGAACGCAGCGTCGGTTGAATTGTTGATGAATTCCAAGAAGTCGATGAGCGGGTCGAGGTCGTCGTCGCCGACCTTCTGGTCGAACACTTCGTCGTAGGCTTCAATATCGTCGCCGCGGTAGCTGTAGTCGCCTTCGCTATCTGCCTTGTAGAGCGCTGACTCGCCGGTATCGAAGTTGGCTTCTTCCCAGACTTCATCGGGGTTTTGCATCGCAAGTCGCAGCTCGGTGTCTCCGCCGTTAAAGCTGAACGTCGTGGAGACCGCCTGCTGTGAGGCAAGCCCGACCTCATCGAGAAGTTCGGCGGCGACCGCTTCGTTCATCGAGGTTTCGGTGGAGTTCGATCGAATGACGATGTCGTGGTAGCCCTGATGGTTCTGGTCGTCGACGTACTTGTCGAACCGGATAAGCCATGGCAGGTCTTCTGGGTTCTCGGCGCTTTCAGCGGTGAGACTGAAGAGCGATGAGTTGCCTTTGAGGCGCATGCCCACGTTTTCATACGTCGTCCCGTCGATCGTGACCGTGACTTCCATCCAGTCTTTCTCGCCGGTGGCGAGGTAGCTCGCAATGATCTCGTCAAGGTCGTCAGTATCGAAGTCAACCTCGATGCCGTGGACCAGGCTGCTGTCGTAGAAGTCTCCGGAGATGACCTCCGACGTTGCGGTTTCGGCGACCAACGACGCTGCGTCTTCGCCAGCTTCTCCGCCGATAGTGGCGCCGGCCGATCCACAAGCGGTTGCGCCGATGCTGATTGCTGCGGCGAGTGCGAGCGACCTCAATGGGTTTCGTCGTGACCTGGGGGTGGACATGCGAGCATCTTCCTTCATGGGGTTGGGTTGATGGTTCCATCCAACAGGTCTGGCTTTTGATGCTCCTGCGAACTCCCTGTGAGTTCTCTGTGAACCCAGATTCGAGGTCGGACCGAGCACTCAGAAGGTCCGGAGGCGACTCACAGAGAACTCCCAAGGTCGAGTTGTTGGATGGAGTCATAAGCCAACCAACTTGTCGAAGACACACAGCAACGTCGAAGACAGACAGCAACAAGGAGCAAGTCTCGTGAATCAGTCACTGATCATCGCCGCCAACATCGTTGCGATCACCATCCTGGTGTTCCGCCTCTATTACCCCCGATACCGACGCAAGGACATGGTGGTCGCCATACTCAGCCTGAACATCGGCGTGATGTCGGTCGCCACTGCCCTGGCGTCGGCAGAGGTCAGCGCTGGTCTCGGACTCGGCCTTTTCGGCGTGTTGTCGATTATCCGGCTGCGCAGCTCCGAACTCGCCCAGGAAGAGGTCGCCTACTACTTCAGCGCACTCGCTCTCGGGCTGCTTGCTGGCATCCAGGTCGATCCGCTTTGGCTGACGCCGGCTCTAATGGCCGCACTCCTGGTTGCGCTGTACGTGGGCGACCATCCCCAGATCTTCGCCGACACCCGTCACCAAACGGTCAACCTCGACGCTGCCTATACCAGCGAGGCCGCCCTCATCGCCCGCCTCGAAGGGCTCTTGGACGCCGAGGTTCTGCGGGTCAAGGTGAAGAAGGTCGACCTCGTCAACGACACAACCTCGGTCGACGTCCGCTTCCGGCTGCGGCAGATGCCGACTTCCGTGTTGGGTTCCGCTGATTCAATCGCTGTTGGAAATGCACGATGAGGACAGTTACACCTATGACTGCGCTCGGACGAGTGAGCCGACTTCCATTGATCTCACTAGACGACCTCAACGATGCAGCTGCCCTTCAGCAGCGTGTCGACCGTAAGTACATCCTCGACGAGGATCAGCTTTCGGCGATGATTCAGGCGCTCGCAACCAGGTTGGCTGCACTCGAAATCGCCAACCAGCGCTCGTTTAGCTACGAGTCGGTGTACTTCGACACCCCCACCTTCGACTCGTACCTGTCGGCTGCGTACAAACGTCGAAACCGATTCAAAGTCCGCACTCGCTCCTATCTGGACAGCGGATCGACGATGCTCGAAGTAAAGACCCGCGGCGCACGCAACGCCACGGTGAAGACCCGCCAAGAGTACGGCTTTCGCAACCGAGCATTGGTCGTGCCGGAAAGCTACGGGTTTATTGATGCGGCGACCGGACGGGTTGGGCTAGGCGCTCAGCTGTCGCCGGTACTGATGACCGAATACGAACGGATCACCCTTGTGGATCTCGACGACATTGCTCGACTCACTATCGATGCTGATCTCCGTTGCACCGACTGGGCCAACAACGAAATGCAGCTCGACGGCAAATACGTGGTCGAAACAAAATCGGCCGGCCCGCCCAGCAGCGCCGATCGCTGGCTCTGGAGTAGCTCTATTCGCCCAACCAAGATCAGTAAGTTCGGCACGAGCTTGGCGGTACTCAACCCCGAGCTTCCATCCAACAAGTGGCATCGCACCATCAACCAGCACTTCGCCTGAAACCGGCGAGGGAGGGGTCCGGGTTTACTCCAACTGGCCAACCGGAACGACCCGGCAAGTCGGCAACGTTTCCGGGTCGGCATGGAGCCAACGAAAGAAGACGACGCCAGTGGTATGCCCGCTGGTTTCCAGCCAGTTGGCAGTACCTGGGTCGGTCTCGGCAAGAACGATACGGACGGTGCCATCGTCGCGATACTCAACCTGCTGACCGTTGAGATTCGTTTGGCGCTGTGGGTAACTCTGAAACCACCGGTCGCAGAGTTGAACAGCCCAGTACCGAGTTTCGGGCGGTCTCACTTCGATGACGAGCGACTCATCGGCGGCAAGGCGCCACCACGTAAACGCGTACGTGACGTCGGGGTTGGGGACCGCCGCAACGATGTCTTCGGCAGCGAGACGCACAAATTCATTGGGATACGCACGCCGCTCGGGTGTCCACAAACGATTGAGCTGGGCATTCCACGTGAGCGTTTTTGCTCCGTTCGAGATCTGGTGGCCGACGATCGCCATCTGCGGAAGCGGTGTTTCGGCGCTCTGTCCGGAAGCAGGCGCATCGATGCGGTCAATCTCCCAGGTGCCCCGACTCTCAACCGACCGGTCATGGAAGTACTGCCGAATGATCACCCTCGCGGCGTCGGGATAATCGAACTCGTAGGTAAATGCTCCGGTTGGATCAACAAGGTCGTCGATATCGACCGATGCCAGGATCGAGCTGGCTCCCTCCGCTCCACTTGCGCCGTAGACGACGATTCCCACATAGCTGGCGTCGCCCCGAACTCCGGTGATCACGTAACGCTGCCCGGGCGACAAAATCGCTACGTCGTAGTCAATATCGGGGCCGGCGGCTCCCAAGTGGCGAACGGACTCGAACATCGTGAGAAACGAGGGCCGCTCGAAATCGAACGACACCAACGAAGTCTCACCCACGGCGCGCAGTATGCGCATGACGTACTGATTCCCGTCTGCGAGCTCACGCTCATTCAGTGGATCTTCGTCATCGACCACAGCCGAAACGGCAAAATCGATCGCCTCGGTGAGCGACGTCCAGTGTTCGATGTTCGACATCGCCCAAGCCTATGGGAGCAACGCTCCGCATTCATCTTCTCCGGGATTCCGGTTCGTCTGACTCTTCTGAACGAGGTCCAAAACGCCCGCATGGTCTCGAACTGGATATCGCTCTTCGATATAGTGATGCTCCGGCTCCGAAAGATGGCCATGGCCGAAAAGCTCAAGAAGAACCTCAACCTTTTCGATGTGTACGCCATGTCGACCGGAGCGATGTTTAGCTCTGGCCTGTTCCTGTTACCGGGCATCGCAGCCGGGTTAACCGGAGACAGCGTGTACCTAGCGTATCTCCTTGCCGGTGTTCTGATCCTTCCGGCGATGTACTGCATGGCCGAGCTCTCGACCGCTATGCCCAAAGCTGGTGGCACGTATTACTTCCTCGACCGAGCCATGGGCCCCCTAATGGGAACCATCGGTGGCCTCGGGTCTTGGGTAGCGGTTGTGTTCAAGAGCGCGTTTGCGCTGGTGGGCTTGGGCGCCTACCTCAGCATCTACCTCGATCTACCGTTCACGATTTTGGCCATCATTTTGGCGATCGTGTTTGGCATCATCAACGTCATCGGCGCCAAAGAAACCACCATGCTTCAACGGGTGCTCGTCGGCGCTCTCGTGGTCATCCTCGCAGCATTCATCATCTTGGGATTAACCGAGGTCGACGGCCTCTCAACCTTTAGCCCCAATAGCGATGACCAGGACTTCTTCCGGTCGGGCGTCGTCGGTTTTGTCTCCACTATCGGCCTCGTCTTCGTTTCCTATGCGGGCCTCACCAAGGTCGCCAGTGTGGCTGAGGAAATCGAGAACCCCGATGTAAACATCCCGCTCGGCATGACCCTGTCGTTGGCTACCGCAACCGTCATCTACACCCTGGGCACGCTCATTTTGATCAATGTGCTCGACCAGGCCGTTCTCGAAGACAGCCTTACTCCCGTGGCCGATGCTGGCGAGGTCTTCCTCGACTGGGCCCCCTTCGACTTGGGCGTGATCCTGATCGTGGTGGCCGCTATCGCCGCTTTCGCCTCCACGGGTAACGCCGGAATCATGTCGGCCTCGCGCTACCCCTACGCCATGGCGAAGGACAAACTGATTCCCAGCAACCTCGCTGAGCTGGGGCGCTTTGGCACGCCCACGAGGTCGATCATCATGACGGTGCTCGCCATGATCGTCGTGTTGAGCGTGTTCGATGTCGAAGCGGTCGCCAAACTGGCATCTGCATTCCAGCTCGTGCTGTTCGGCCTGATCTGTATCGCCGTCATCGTGATGCGGGAAAGCCGGATCGACAGTTACAAACCAGGTTTCCGCGCACCTCTCTATCCGTGGCTGCCGATCGCTGGAGTCGTGGTCTCCCTCTGGCTGATCAACGAGATGGGGCTCCTCGCCATCGTCTTCACTGCGGCGATGCTTATCGGTTGCGTCCTCTGGTACCGGTTCTACGCAGCCGGCAATCTCGAACGCCGAGGCGCCATATTTCATGTGCATCAACGCCTCGGCGAGCAAAAGTACGTCGGCCTCGAACGCGAGCTCATGACCATCATCCATGACCGCACCCAAGCCGAGGATCTCACCTACGAGGCGCTGATCGCCCGGTCCGTTGTGAAAGACGTGCAGCACGGCGACTATGGCAAAGGGCGACTCACCGATCTTCTTATCGAAACTGCCACCGAGCGGTTCGAGTCTGGTGCCGAAATCGCTGAGACGTTCAACGAAGCCTGGACATTCCGGCCGGTGGGCGACGGCGTCTACCTGTCGATCCAGACGTTGAAGGACCTCACGCAACCAGAGCTTGTCGTGTGCCGCTTTAGCTCGGATGCCGAACTCGCCATCGATGCCATCGACCACGATGCCCACACCGTTCTCTTCCTCGTCGCCCCCGACCGGCCCGTCGGCCTCGACCTTCGACTTGCCGGCCATATCGCTGAGGTGGTGCAAAGCGACCACTTCGCCCAACGCTGGTTACGGGCCACCGACGAGAAGGCGCTCAACGCCATCTTGATGCGCGACGACCACTTCTACCACGGTCCAATCGAGACCCTGCCGTTCCTGGTCGACCAGCTCGGCGTACCGGTTGGCGAGCTCGAACTCCCAAGTTCGTGCATCCTGGCCATCATCGAACGAGACGGCGAGCTCATCATTGCGACACCTGACGTAAAGCTCCTGGCGTTCGACGGCGTTGCCATTATCGGTGACCCCGAAGACATCCAGCTCTTGAACGAGGGGCTCGATCCATGGGAAGTCCGACAAACAGCGCTCGCTGCGGGTAACGAAGCCCCTATCGAGCGTGAGATATCAGCGGAATCGCCTTAGACGACCGGTCCGCCGGCAATGTCGAGGATCTGCCCCGTGACCCATGCACCCGACGGCGCTGCAAAGTACAGGGCGGCCATGCCGACATCTTCGGGACGACCCATGGTCTTCATCGGGATGTTCTTGGCGACCTTAGGAAGGTCCTCTTTGGTGAAGCTCATTGCTGTCATCATGATGTCGGTCTCGATCCAGCCCGGGCAGATGCAGTTGACCCGCACTCGGGGTGCAAGCTCGAGTGCGAACGTCTTGGTCAGCGAGTTCACTGCTGCCTTAGCTGCGGCGTAGTGGCCACTGCCTGGAACGCCACGGTGCGAAGCGCCCGAGGAGATGTTGAGAATCGAGCCGTTGTCCATGCGGTCGGCGGCAATGACCGAGGCTTCCCACAGGGAGTTCACGTTGAGGTTGAAGCAGTGATCCCAGCCGTCTCGGTCGAGTTCGGTAAGTGGCGTGCGGAGCGGAGAGCCACCGGCGTTGTTACACCAAATCGATAGCGAACCGAACTGTTCGACTGCCGCATCGGCCAGGGCCTCGAGTTGTGCTCGATCGGTCACGTCAGTCTGAACAGCGATGGCTTCGCCGCCGGCGGCGTTGATCTCGGCCGCAACTCGTTCGATGGGTTCAAGCCTTCGACCGGCCACAGCAACCTTTGCACCTGCAGCGGCGTACACCTTCGCGATGCCTTCGCCGATGCCTGTGCCTCCGCCGGTAACAACGGCAACCTGGTTTGTGAGATCAAACGAGTCTGTAGTCATGGAGCGCATCTTACTCTTGCCCCCCACTAATTAACCAAGCGATCAATTACAGGGGTGACCGCGCCGAGAAGTCGTGAACCTAGTCCTGAAACTCCGGCGGGCGGCCTTCCTTCCGCGCCCGCACTGCCTCTTCAAAGTTCTTTGTCGTAAGCCGAACATAGAGTTGGGCATGGGTTTCCATCTCGATGGCCGCCCGGAGGCTTCCGATCTCAAGCCCAGCCCACATGGTTCGCTTGGTAAGAGCAGTGCCTTGGGTACTCCAACCGTTGATCTGGTCGGCGAGGTCGAGCGCCTCAGCCAGCAACTCATCGTCGGGAACGACTCGCGACACAAGGCCGATCGCTGCCGCTTCTGTCGCATCAACATCCCGCCCGGACAACATGATTTCCATCGCCCGGGACGAGCCGATAGCTCGCGGCAGCAAGAAACTCAGACCCAACTCAGTGGCGGTCAGGCCATTGTTGATTCCAGCGGCACGAAAATACGCCGACTCCCCCGCAAGTCGAATGTCGGCGCCCAGTGTGAGGCACATTCCGCCACCGATTGCTGCACCGTTGATCGCGCAGATAACCGGTTGGGGCATCTGCTGCATCGTTGGCACGAGGTCGGCGAGCACGGTCATCGCCTTGGTCGCGATCCGCGTGAGAGTCATTCCGTCGATATTGGGCGGTGGACCGCCGTCATTACTGGTGTCGGCTCCGGAGCAGAACCCGCGTCCTGCGCCAGTGAGCACCACACAATGCGTGTCGTTGTCGGCACCAACCTGAGCGAAGGCTTCGCGCAGGGGAACCATCAACTCGAATGCCATCGAGTTCATCCGCTCGGGACGGTTGAGCGTGATGACCGTCGTGTGAGGTCGGGGCTTGTCGATGAGAATGGGAGTTTCGTTGGTCGTGGCCATGCTGGCAGAGTAGTCGGTATGAGACATACTGAAGAATATGTCTTCTACCGAATGGCCCAGGCACAGCGACGCCGATATCGCGGTCGACTCCATCCTCGACGCTGCCGGACGAGCGTTCGATCGCCACGGTGTAGCAAAAGCAACGATGGTTGATGTGGCAGCCGAGGCTGGTTGCTCCCGGGCAACCCTCTACCGATACTTCCCCACCCGCACCGATCTTCGCGAGGCGTTCGTCCACCGGGGTACGCTCCGCATGGCCACCGCCTTGGGACGCCGCCGGGCGGGTGGTGGCTCCGACACCCCCGCCGACCGAGTACTGGCCGGAATACGAGCGGTTCGCTCCAACCCTTCCCTTGCCGCATGGTTCGAGCCCGAAAACATCGCCGTGCCATTACAGGTCAGCCGGAATTCCGAACTCCTCCGTCGGCTTGCTGTGACACTCCTCGATGGCGCTGAAGGCGAAAAGGCCGACCAGCGCGACCTTGAGATGCGCGGCGATTGGTTGCAACGATCGATCATCTCATTGCTTGCGATGCCAGCAGCCGACGCAGCCTACGAACGAGCGCTGGTCGCCGAGGTGCTCCTGCCCGCGCTGGGTGGGACGTTGAGGAACCAGTAAAACCCTCTGGACTCTCAGCTTCCTCACAGGAACCGTCTCTACGGTGATCGGTCGAAAACCCCTTTCTGAAAGAACCGCCCCAATGATCACGAAGTTCCTTGCCCAACTGTTCGCCCTCAGCCTTGCCCTGGTGCTGATAACCGCAGCCTGCGGGTCAGCCAGCAGCGTCGAAGATTCCCAAACCACAGCCGAGAGCGACGAAGCCGCTACCGACCAGG